>CAXTLE010000255.1:0-4790 GCA_964244855.1 uncultured Aestuariivirga sp.
TTTCCTGCTCCTCGGCACTGGTATTGGCCTTGGCCTGCTTGCACCGCTTGGCACTTTGGCGAACCGGGCTGGCTTCAACCCATTTCTTTGGATCAGCATGATCATGCTGGTACCGGGATTGCTGCTGTTATTTCTGGCGCGGAATGAAAATTGGCGGCGCCCGGATCTCCTCGGTTTTGGTATAATCGCCGGGCTGTTTGCCAATGTCATTCCGAACTCCATCCTGCTTGCAGCTATGCCGCATATTGGCAGTGGCCTCGGCGGATTGATGTTTGCCTTGTCGCCCGTGGTGACGGCGGCACTTTCGATTGTATTTAAAGTGCGACCGCCAAACCGGGCTCTGATCATATCGGTGGCTTTGGGTTTCGTCGGTGCGGTTTTGATTGTTTCCGGGCGCAACAGTCTCGCCCTGCCCTCAGCTCCCAGTTGGATGTTGATCGCATTGTTGATGCCAGTGTCATTGGCCATCGGAAACGTCTATCGCACGGCTTACTGGCCGAAGCATGCAACACCGTTCCAGACGGGTGCCGCGTCAAACTTGTTGTCGGTACCGCCGCTGATTGCCCTCGCCTTTTGGCGGGATGGTGGCATTGACCTCGCTCCATTCCTGTCAAACTGGCCGCTGTCTCTGGCCCAATGTGCTGCCTCCATCATTATGTATCTGTTGTTCTTCCGACTACAGTGGGTGGGTGGGCCGACTTATCTCAGTCAGATCGGTTATGTTGCTGCGGCTCTGGGCCTCACTGTGGGAACCTTGGTGTTTCATGAAAGCTACCCGTTTATTGTATTGATCGGGGCGGCGTTCATTTTGTCAGGCATCGTCGTCACGGTCTTTGAAAAACGATTGGCCGCCGTCCGCTGATTTGGCGCTTCCCAGTCATAAAACCCTCTGCTATAGCCGCGCCAACCCAACCGGAAGGCCGTGAACGCTTTCAGGACATGCGCGGGCGTGGTGAAATTGGCAGACACGCAGGATTTAGGTTCCTGTGGGGAAACCCGTGGGGGTTCAAGTCCCTCCGCCCGCACCAACATGGCTTGAACCGGAACGACATTTTAAGTGAGCGAGACACATGCAAGTTACAGAAACAACGAATTCCGGTTTGAAGCGCGGCTTTCAGGTGACGGTTGCCGCTGCCGACCTTTCGGCCAAGGCCAATGCTAAACTCAAAGACATGGCGGGCAAAGCCCAGATCAAGGGCTTCCGCCCCGGCAAGGTACCGGTTGACCATCTGAAGCGCATGTACGGCAAATCCGTCATGGCGGAAGTGGTACAGGAAACCGTTGATGCGCATTCCCGTTCAGTGTTCGCGGACCGCAACCTGAAGCCAGCTTATCAGCCCGACGTGAAGTTGCCGGAAGGCGAGTCGGAAGTGAATGATGTGATTGATGGAAAGGGCGACTTGTCGTTCTCGGTTGAAGCTGAAGTTATCCCGACATTCGAACTGCAAGATGCGTCCGGTCTGATCTTGACCAAGCACGTTGTTGCAGCCGCTGACTCTGACATCGACGAAGCCCTCGCCAAGTTGGCGTCGCAATACAAATCATGGGAAACCAAGGACGGCGCGTCAGCCACGGGTGATCGTGTGACGATTTCCTTCGCAGGTAGCATTGATGGCGTGGCTTTCGATGGCGGTACGGGCGAAGATATTCCCCTTGAACTTGGCTCGAACCAATTCATCCCCGGCTTTGAAGAACAGCTCACCGGCAAAATGGCCGGCGAAGAAGTGACTGTAAAGGTCACCTTCCCTGAAACCTACGGCGCTGCAAACCTTGCGGGCAAAGCTGCAGAATTCGCCACAAAGGTGACTGGCGTTGAAGCCCCGAAGGTTTCAGCCATCGACGACGAATTCGCCAAGAAGGTCGGCTTCGAAGACGCTGGCAAATTGCGTGACATGGTCAAATCCGGTCTGGAACGCGAATACAGCCGCATGACCGCCATGAAAATGAAGCGCGATGTGCTGGATGCTCTGGACAAACAGTATTCGTTTGAACTGCCAGAAAAGCTGGTGGAAGCCGAATTCAACGGCATCTGGAATGCACTGCAGAATGAAATGAAAAAGGCCAGCAAGTCCTTTGTCGATGAAGATACGACGGAAGAAAAAGCCCGCGACGAATACAAGACCATCGCCGCCCGCCGCGTGCGTCTGGGCCTTGTGCTTGGCACCATGGGTGAAAAGGAAGCCATTCAGGTCAACGAGCAGGAATTGCAGCAGGCCCTGATCGCCCGCGTGCGCCAGTTCCCCGGCCAGGAGAAAATGGTTTACGACCATTACCGGAACAACCCATCTGCGCTGATCGAATTGCGTGGGCCGATATTCGAACAAAAAGTTGTCGACCATATCGTTGGCAAAGCCACAGTTTCCGACAAGTCAGTGACCAAAGCCGAACTTCAGGCGATGGTTGAAGAGGATATGGACGACGAAGAGTGATTTTCGCGTCGTGATTGAAATTCAAAACCCCGGTGTTGCGCCGGGGTTTTTTGCTGGGGTGTACGGAGGGAAAGGGACCTCATCAGCCCTTCGGGCAGCTTCTCCAGAGGAGAAGCGACTGGTTGTTAGATATCCCTCAATCCCTGACCATTTAGGGAGGACTTAAACTCAGTTGCTTCTCCTCTGGAGAAGCTGCCCGAAGGGCTGATGAGGTACTTTTGGTGCCAGATGTCATGCTACCCGTCCACCAACTTCGCTGCCAAAGCATTGTGTCGCGCTGCAAGTATGCGTTCATTCACAGTCTGCAACCGCCCTTCACGCACCACCAGTTTTCCGTTCACCATCGTATAGGCAGCGCGTGTCGGAGCTGAAAACACCAATGCCGCCACGGGGTCATGCAATGCTCCAGCGTGTTCTATTCCGCGCAGATCAAAGGCTGTGATGTCAGCGGCCATGCCGGATTTTAACATTCCAATGTCGCTGCGGTTCAACACTTTTGCGCCGCCCAGTGTTGCAATCTCCAAAGCCTGCCGCGCTGTCATGGCGGCGGGGCCGAAGCCGACGCGGGCCAGCAACATGGCTTGTCTTGCTTCGCCCAACATATGCGCGCCATCATTGGAGGCCGAGCCGTCAACGCCCAAACCGATGGAAACTCCTGCGTTTCGCATTTTTCCTATAGGTGCGATTCCAGAACCCAGCCGCATGTTTGAGCAGGGGCAATGCGCAACTCCGGTACCTGATCGCGCAAAACGGGAAATTCCATCCTCGTCAAGTTTCACACAATGGGCGTGCCACACGTCTGGTCCGGTCCAGCCCAGGTCTTCGGCATATTGTGCGGGAGAGCAGCCGAATTTCTCGAGACTGTAAGCCACGTCATCATCGTTTTCCGCGAGGTGTGTGTGCAACGAAACACCAAGGCTTCTGGCCAGTACCGCGCTTTCGCGCATCAGATCGCGGCTGACTGAGAAGGGTGAACAGGGTGCGAGGACGATGCGGCACATGCTGCATTCGGAAGCGTCGTGATGGGTTTCGGCCAGACGCTGCATGTCTTTCAAAATACTGCGTTCATCTTCAACAACCGAGTCTGGCGGCAATCCGCCCATACTTTCGCCCACACTCATGGCACCACGGGCGGCGTGGAAGCGCATGCCGATTTCGGATGCCGCTTCGATAGAGTCATCAAGCCTTGAACCATTGGGATAAAGATAGAGATGATCACTCGACGTGGTGCAGCCTGACAGCAAAAGCTCAGCCATGGCGGTTTGGGTCGAAACGCGAATCATTTCCGGCGTCAATCTTGCCCAGATTGGATAAAGCGCTTTCAACCATTGAAACAGGCTCGCATCCTGAGCCCCCGGCACGGCGCGGGTGAGGCTTTGATACATGTGGTGATGGGTGTTGACGAGACCGGGGATGATCACATGGCCAGTGGCGTCGATCACCTCATCGGCGGTATTCGGAAGTTCGGCAGCCGGGCCAACGGCTTTGATGCGATTGCCTTCGATGAGGATGGAGGCATTGCGGAATTCACGACGCTGCTCGTCCATGGTGGCGAGGGCGAGTGCGTTTTTGAAGAGGATGGTGGTCATGGTGAGATAGTTTGCTCCATAGCCTGGCAATCCCGTTTACTACACACTCCGCTGGTGGCTAGCGGGATCCCCGCCTTCGCGGGGATGACGGATTAAATCGAAAATCAGGTTTCCTCATCTCCCGCGTCTTCACTAATCCGTTCCACACTCACCACATGTTCATCATCCGCCGTATCCAGCACGATCACACCTTGTGTGTTGCGTCCGGCTTTGCGGATGTCGTGGATCGGGCAGCGGATCATCTGGCCGCCGTCAGTGACCAGCATGATGTCGTCGCCCTGCTCTACCGGGAATGAAGCAACCAAAGGCCCGTTCCGGTTGTTCACCACCATGGCGGTGATGCCTTTGCCGCCGCGGTTGGTGATGCGGTATTCGTAGGATGACGTGCGCTTGCCGTAGCCGTTGGCAGAGAGCGTGAGGATGACCTGTTCGGCTGCACCCAATTGGGCGTAGCGTTCCTGGCTGATGGAAGCTTCCGCTACGGGTTCATCGTCGCTTCCGGCTTCGGTTTCTTCACCTGCAACCGCGCGCGACATTTTGATGAAAGCGGTGCGCTCTTCTGCCGTGGCGTCAACATGGCGGAGAATGGCCATGGAAATCACCTTGTCGTCGTCGTCCAGTTTGATACCGCGCACACCAACGGAGTTGCGGCCCTGGAACACGCGAATGTCAGTGACTTCAAAGCGGATGCATTGGCCCTGTGCCGTGGTTAGCAATACGTTGTCTTGCTCCGTACACAGATCAACGCCGACGATGTGGTCGCCTTCGTCAA
>CAXTLE010000256.1:0-4789 GCA_964244855.1 uncultured Aestuariivirga sp.
TGCCGGCCGCATCGATGGCGGCGCATTGCAGGACGATGCTCTGTCGGCGCAACGCACCACACTTGAGAAAATTCGCTCTGCGGCGGGTATCGGTGCCGATAACGCGTCCGGGCCTCTTAATGAAATTTCCATACAGGTCAAAGGTCTCGGTCCGCCTTCAGACACAGGTGTACCAGAAACTGAAAATATCGCAGCACAGCGCAAAGACTTGAACACCCAACTTGCCAGAGCCACAGCTGCGCAAAAACAATTTCTACTTGTCGGATTGGAAGCGGATCAGGTCTTGGCGCGCTTGACCAATGTGCAGCGCAGCCAATTCCTGCAACGAATCTTCAAGGCCGACAAATCCATCCTGAGTCCATCGCTTTGGAAAAGCACATGGGATGGCGCAGCGCTGCTGCAAAACCGCATCAACGGTATTTTTTCACAAGGCTTGAGCGAAACGCAGGGCCGGACTAGTTTTTCCGGCTTTTTGCTATTGCCAGTCGGATTGTTTGCCATTGGCCTATTGTTGTACAGGCTCTTGCCCTCGCTCATAACGCGTTTCGGTTTTGCCACGCATGACGAAAACGACGTAGTGCCATCCGGACTTGCGAAACTCTGGTATGTCATCTGGAGCTATTCGAAATACCTGCTTTTGCTCTCGGCTATCATGCTGCTTCTCAGAGCAACACTGGATGTAACGGGTTACCTTACAGCTCCCATCAGCAATCTCCTGAACGTTTTCTTGCGCGCAATTCAACCTGCGCTGTTGTATGGTGGTCTCATCTACTTTGTCGCTTCTCCACGCGATCCTGCCTGGCGGCTGGTTGCAATTAAAGACACCGCGGCCCGCCTTCTCGTCGCATTGATTGTCGCTGCATATATTGTCTACGGTTTTGGTGATCAGGTATCTTCTTTCGCATCGTCAATAAACTTGCCCGTCAGTTTCGCGGTAGGACAATCGGCGTTCTCTGCGCTGATATTGATTGCGTTGATCGGCATCGGTCTCGTCGTGGTCCGGCGCGAGGCTGGGCGGGATTTGGCAGGGCAGGGCACACCCTATTTTCTAATGTGGTTTGTGAACTTCATGCCGCTGTGGTGGCTGCTGTTGGTGATCGCAGCGCTCGCGCTTTTGTTCGGCTTTATTGCGTTGTCATATTTTATTTCGGGCAACTTGCTCGACACTGCAATTCTAGTTGTGGCCCTTGGAATTGTACACGCCTTCACAGACGCCTTGTCAGGTGCAGCTCTCGAGCCGCACACACGTACCGGCCATACCATTCGCCGGTTCACGCAATGGAGTGAACCCGGCATTCAACGTGTGGTGCTGGCGCTGCGCACACTGGCAGATGCGTTGTTGGTGATCGTCGGAATACTATCGCTCTTTGCCTTATGGACGGTGGTGCTGTTTGACGTCACCAGTTTCATGAAGGGGCTGAGCCAAGGCATTCCGATTGGCAATATCAGCATATCGCCCAAAGCGTTGGCCATCGCTTTTGCAGTACTCGCAGTCGGCTTCACCGCCACGAAATACGTGACGCAGTGGCTGGACCGCCGCGTACTCGCCGACACGCAATTGGACAAAGGTGTTCAAAATTCCCTGCGTGCGATGGCGGGATACACCGGCTATAGCCTAGCAGCACTCTTCGCATTGAGTGCGGCCGGGCTTGATTTTTCAAGCCTCGCAATTGTATTTGGTGCGCTCGGTGTAGGTATCGGTCTTGGTCTGCAATCGATTACCAACAACTTTGTGTCCGGTCTCATTCTGTTGGCTGAACGCCCGGTGCGCGTCGGCGACTGGGTGGTCACCACAGCGGGTGAAGGCATTGTCAAAAAAATCAATGTACGCTCTACCGAAATTGAAACATTCGACAGTTGCACCATTATCGTGCCAAACTCGAACCTGATTTCGGGCGCCGTCAAGAATTGGACACACCGCGACAGCATCGGGCGTTTCGGGGTCACCGTTGCCTTTGCACATAACATTGATGCAGAAGCGACCCGCAAACAACTGCTCGCCATCTTGCAGGACCACACAAAAATCATGCGGCATCCACCACCAACTGTCCAACTGACCCAAATTCACCATCAAGGATTGGAATTTGATTTACACGGCCATGTACGCGACGTGTTTGAAGCAGCACAGGTGTCGAGCGATGTTCGGATGGCCATCATGGCAGCTTTCCCTGCTGCGAGTTTTGCCAACACATTGCCAGCACCACCAGCACCAGCGCAGGAAACCACGAAAGTCCGGAAGTCATGACATCGACACGAGACAACCTTGGTTCATCTCCTATGCTCGCACTCATGAATCAAAAAATTGTTGCAGTTGGCGACGGCACTGCAACTGTCACGGCTCAACCCGAAGCTAAATTCGAAAACCAGATGGGCCGCATGCATGGCGGCTACGTTGCGACTTTAATCGACACAGTCATGGGGCGAGCTGTAATGACGAAACTGCCCGTTGACACCGGTTTTGGAACCATTGACCTCAATGTCAAATTCGTCCGCAAGATCGACGTGGCCACAGGCTTGTTGACCGCCACAGCAAAAGTTGTTCACGCCGGACGCACCATGTTCACCGTCGAAGCCAGAGTTGCAGACAGCGATGGCAAGCTCTATGCGCATGGCTCCGGCACATTTCTGGTTTATCCAAAGCAAAATACATGAACAATATCGTCACCATCGGCAACACCCGTTTCGGTAATCACTTGCCTTTCAGTTTAATCGCTGGCCCCTGCCAAATGGAAAGCCGCGACCACGCCATGATGTTGGCAACAGCGCTGAAAGAAATGTGCACACGACTGAATATTGGCCTTGTCTACAAATCATCATTCGACAAAGCCAACCGCACCAGCCTGAAAGGCACGCGCGGAATTGGGCTCGAGAAATCTCTCGCGGTGTTCGTCGAAATCAAAACGCAACTCGATCTTCCCGTGCTGACCGACGTGCATGAAATTGATCAATGTACCGTGCTGGCCCCGGTCATTGACGTACTGCAAATCCCGGCCTTCCTTTGCCGCCAGACAGATTTGCTTGTGGCTGCCGCCCAAACCGGGCGGGTGGTCAACATCAAGAAGGGTCAATTTCTAGCACCATGGGACATGAAGAACGTGGCCGCAAAGGTTACTGACAGCGGCAATCCAAATGTGATGTTAACTGAGAGAGGCGCAAGCTTTGGCTACAACACATTGGTGACGGACATGCGGTCTTTGCCCATCATGGCTGAAACCGGTGCTCCAGTAATTTTTGACGCCACCCATTCTGTGCAGCAACCAGGCGGACAGGGTGCGTCATCGGGCGGTGACAGGCGCATGGTGCCCGTGTTGTCACGAGCGGCAATCGCTGTTGGAGTGGCCGGTGTGTTTATTGAAACCCATGAAGATCCGGACAATGCCCCTTCAGACGGGCCCAACATGGTGCCGCTCAATCAACTTGAGGAGCTCTTGAAAAAACTTCAAGCGCTCGACCACGTTACAAAAAACTAAAACAACCTGTAGATCCCAATTGCAATCGCAAGCAATCCTACGGCAATCGTGAGTAACCGACTAGGTGCTATGCGTGATAACCATCCGCCTGCTGCGGCTGCTGGAAGCCCACCGACGACGAGTCCGGCAACGGGATAGGCCACTGATGTCCAGTCTGTTCCGCCTTCCCAATGGCCCACGTAATACGCCATTAGGTAGCTCACAAACACCGATACACTGACAACGAACTCCGCAAAATTGCTGGACCCGATTGCATAGCGTGATGCAACGCCTGAGCCCAAAAGGCTTGTGGTTACCACCGGACCCCAGCTGCCGCCGATGCCTTCGATCAGGCCTCCGGCAAAACCGATCAATCGTTTCCAAGCCGCGGGCAAAATTCGAGGTGATGAGCCTTTGTATCCTCGCCAGATAATCAAGCCACCGATCAAAAACAAATAGCCTGTGATCAATGTGGTCAGGGCTTTGCCTTTGAGGCTGGTCAGAAGCAGCATGCCCAGCACACCGCCAAGACTTCCGAACACCGCAAGCGCCACAACGATACTCCAGTCGAGATTCCTGTTTATGAAATGCGATGTAGCGGCCGTGGCAGTTGTTGGAATTTTTGCTGCATTGACACTGGCTGAAACCAATGCTGGTGCAATACCCTGACCCAGCAACACCGAAGCCGAAATGATGCCGAAACCCAGGCCAAGCGTGCCATCCACCAGTTGTGCCAAAAAGCCAACAATTGCAAAAGTCCAGAATTCAGTCATGGTCGGCCCCTCATAAACAGTTTCAAAGTAGACATGAAATGCACGTCAACTACACGGTGGCCGCCACGCGTGACTCAGTTCTTATCACCTGACCGTTCACAGAGAAATGAATTCCGCATTCGGTCTTGTCTGATCCCGCCCACCTGCCGGCGCGTGGGTCATCGTCTGTGCCGCCTTGCGTGGTGCAGGGAATGCATCCGATGGAGCGATAGCCCTGCAGTTTCAGTGGATGCGACGGCAAGTGATGGGTGATCATATAGTTGGACAAATCCAGCGCCGAGAATCCAGCGAGAGGTTCCAGTTTAATGCGCCCGTCCTGTGCGCTCACATATTGCAAATCGCTGCGGATGGCGCCGTGGAAGCGCTTGCGGCCGGAGATGATGATGTCAAAATCGGCAAAGGCTTTTTGCATCGGAATGGTTTTGCGGAAATGGCAGCACAGGTCCTTGTCGAAGGTGTTCAAAATGCCATCGGGGTCAACACGCGCAATGTCTTCGGGATCGGGATGGATGTTCTGCAAATTCGTCAAAGACAACTCGCGCGTGAGCTGGTCGCGGTAGGCCAGAG
>CAXTLE010000257.1:0-4748 GCA_964244855.1 uncultured Aestuariivirga sp.
GATTGATTCTCCCGTGAGTGCGCTTTCATCGACACCGGAGGTGCCGGAAATGATGGTGCCATCGGCGGGAAGGCGATCGCCGGGGCGGACCATGATGATGGCACCCACAGGGATTTGCGCGATGGGTGTTTCGACGAGGCCTGATGCTGTTTCCAACATGGCGGTTTTGGGGGCGATTTGGCCCAAGGCTTTGATGCCGGAACGGGCGCGGCCGGCGGCCACGCCCTCAAGTAGTTCACCGAGCAAGAACAAGCAGACAACGACAGCCGCTTCTTGCGTTGCACCAATGGCGACTGCGCCGATGACGGCGATGGTCATCAGCATTTCGATGGTGAAAAGTGATCCGCCGCGCAATGCAGCAAAGGCGCGTTTGGCAACCGGCAAAGCGCCAGTGATCACGGCGGCGTAGAACAAGGGAGTTGCCAAGTTGGGAGCGAATTTTTGGGCGAAGTATGCCAGACCAATAATCAGAGCTGTGGCGATTACCAGCATGCCCTTTGGCGATTTCCACCATGGGCCTTCAAACGGCGCACCGTGATCGTGGCCATGACCGTCATCGTCAGAATGCTCTTCGTGCTTGTCGACAGCATGATCGTGGCCTTCGTGAGCGTCGTGATCGTGGCCTGAATGATCGTCTTTTGGAGAGAATTTCGCGGCCTTATCGAAAATTTTATAGCCGAGGTCCCGTACGGCATGTTCAACTTGATGTGCGGCCTCGGGTTTCCCCAGAATGAGCGACAGTGTTTCGGTTTGCAAACCGACTCGCACGTCAGATACGCCTTCAATGCGTGACACGGCAGTTTCGATTTTGGAAACGCAAGCGGCGCAATCCATGCCGTGAACGGAAAAGTATATTCTGGTCGTGTCGGTCATTTCAAATCTTTCAATATTGCGCCGTTTTCAATGCGTGTGATGGCCATGTCTGTGGTGGAGGTCCGGCCAGTGGGCATGGGCGTGTTCCAGCTTCCCGTGATGATGGGTGTGGCTGTGGGGTTCGTGGGTGGATAGACCGGGATCATGGTCGTGCTGGTGGTGTTCGTCGTGGGTATGTTTGTGATCGTGATCGAGGATTTCATGGGCGTGGTCGTGGACGTGTTGTTCTGACACATGCAACCATGCGCCAAATGCCATTAACAAGCCTGCAATGGCCAGCGTTGGCGTGAGCTGCGTTGCCAGAAGAACTGTTGCGCCCAAAGCGCCGATGAAGGGTGCAGTTCCGTAGTAGGCGCCTGTTCGTGCGGTGCCCAAGTGACGCAGTGCGATGATGAACAGCACAAGCCCCAGTCCATAGCTGACGAAGCCTAACAGCAAGGCGCTGCCAATGATGGACAATACGGGCAAGGATGCGCCCATGGCATAGGCAAGGGCGGCGTTTACTGTTCCCGCCACGATGCCTTTTACTGAGGCCAGCACGAATGGATCGACGGCTGATATTTTTCGGGTGAGGTTGTTGTCGATGGCCCATGACAGGCAGGCCAGACTGATCAGCAGCATGCCGACGCTGGCCTTGCCGATTCCACCTTGCCAGGAAAGAAGCAATGCACCCACAACGATGGCTGCAGCACCTGCGAACAGTTTGCTGTCGATATGTTCGCGAAACACGATCCAGGCGAGGAGCAGCGTGAAGACGGCTTCGAGATTGAGCAGAAGGGAAGCGGAGGCTGCATCGGTGGTGCTTAGCCCCAATAGCAACAGCATGGGACCGATTACGCCGCCGAAGATCACCGTTCCGGCCAGCCATGGAATGTCTTGCTTGACCAGTTTCGCTTCCGTTTGCTTGCGGCCGCGCCGCAGCAGGATGATGAGGCCAAGGCCAAGTCCTGAACCGAGATAAAGCAGGCTGGCCAGTGTCCATGGGCTCAGGTCTCCCAGCAGGATTTTTGCCAGCGGTGTTGACAGGCCAAACAGGGCAGCAGAGGAGAGGGCAATGAAGGGGGCGTTTTTGGACGATAAAATCATGAGATCGATGCTTAACCAAACTGCACCAAAAGGAAAGTGCTGGCTTCTGTTGCCAGGTGCCAGCGAACCCCGCCTAACGTCGCTAAACGCTAGGGCTTAATTCCCAGTATTTCGCACTGCGTTACGCAGCGAGAGCAACCGGAGCATAGTTGTCATTTGCAACTATAAAGTAGCCCGATAACGTCGGTACAATCACGAGCAAAAGACGACCCTTTACACCTCAGTCGATCCTGTTTCGCCCCCATCACAGCCGATTGCCGACTGGCTGGCCCGGTTGCGGTTTCAAGGGAAACCGATGTCGGGCGAGCCGTTTGTAGTCAAACGGCTGTGGTGGAGGCGCCGGGTACTGCCCCCGGGTCCTAAAGGCTTATTACGATAGCTGTTTATCACCATAGTCACGTCTTGCGACGGGACGAACACTACATAGGAGGAGTGGTGGCAAATTGGAAGTGCTTCTTAAAATGCTCAAAAATGGTGCGAAAGTGAAGTTTTTTGGGCTTCCCTGGCCATGCAATGGTGTTATAGTCGACTTACAACCGGGGAATGGTTGTTGTGATACCATTTAAAGTAGAGGGGAATATAATGGCCGACTATGCAGCCGACATTGCAAAATACACGTCAAAAGTGAATGCAGCCGCTATCGATACGATTGTCAAGTTTTGTGGCATCGCCTTGAAGGGTAAAGATTCGCAATGGGTGTCCGTGACGGATCCAGCGGAAGTAAAGCGTGTTGTTGACGGGTTTTGCGCCAAGAAACTGGGCTTGGATGCCGCAGCGGCTGAAGCCGCTGTGAAAGCTGTTGGTGAAAAGATGAAGGCTGACAAAACCAAGCACCGGGTAACGGTTTACTATCTCGTTGCCGAACACACCGGCACGATGGGCAAAATCAGCTAATCTATATTTATGGAATTTATAGAACGGCGGAGTCCACAGGGCCCGCCGTTTTATTTTGGGGAATCGGTCAGGGCGGTTAAAAGGCTGGCATGAAGCAATATCTCGATCTTATGCGCCATGTGCGCGACCACGGTGTCAGAAAAGAAGACCGGACTGGTACCGGCACGCTTTCAGTGTTCGGGCACCAGGCGCGCTATAACTTGCGCGAAGGTTTTCCTTTGGTGACGACGAAAAAGTTGCACTTGCGCTCGATTATTCACGAACTGCTGTGGTTCATCCGGGGTGAGACGAATATTGCGTATCTGCATGATAACAAAGTGACAATCTGGGATGAGTGGGCCGACGAAAACGGTGATCTTGGCCCGGTTTACGGGGCACAGTGGCGGTCATGGCCGGCGCGGGACGGCTCGACGATTGATCAATTGGCCGATGTGGTTACGCGCATCAAGACGTCACCCGATTCGCGGCGTCTGCTGGTGACAGCGTGGAATCCGTCTGATGTCGACAAAATGGCGCTGCCCCCGTGTCATTGTCTGTTTCAGTTTTACGTGGCGAACGGCGAGTTGTCCTGTCAGCTGTATCAGCGCTCGGCTGACATTTTCTTGGGCGTGCCTTTTAATATCGCTTCCTATGCGTTGTTGGTGCACATGGTGGCTGCGGTGACGGGGTTGAAGGTTGGGGATTTTTTGCACACGCTGGGCGACGCACATTTGTATCTGAACCATTTGGAGCAGACGGATTTGCAGTTGACCCGTGCGCCGAAAGATTTGCCGCGGTTGCTTATCAAACGGCAGGTCAGCACTATTGAAGACTTTAAATATGAGGACTTTGAGATTGTGGGCTATCAGCCCGATGCGGCCATTTCCGCTCCAGTTGCGGTGTAAATTTCATGTTCAAATTTGGAACGGACTTCAAGGCGGCGCGCGCAGGTGTGACTTACTCCGCTGTGAGCGGGCAGTGGTGGGTTTGGATTGTCTTGTTTTTGCTGCTGCAAATTCTGGTGCTGTATGTGGTGCAAGGTTTGGCAGCTATCGTTGCCTACTATGGCATGTGCGGCAGTTTGCCTGATCTCTCGAATTTAGATGCCAATCTGATCGCCATGTTCGCCAAGGCTTCACTCGTGGGCATGTTACCTGCTTCGCTTCTCATGGCAGGGTTTGCCTGGTGGTGTGCGGGCTTGGCCAACAAGACGGGTGATCGCGGCATACCGTTGCATTGGCCGGATATGGGGTTTGGTGGCTGGATGGTGACAATTGGCGGCGTGGTCGCATTTCTATACTGCACATATATTTTGACGTTTTATGTGCTTGGAATAGATCCGCAAACTTACGCACCAACGGCGAATGGCGTGAATGACGCCACTTCGGCATCAGGCATGGTTGAAAAGACAATGGCGGATTTGGCGGACGAGCCGCTGCTGTTTGCCTTGGCATTGCCCGGCATAATTCTGGGTGCACCCATTTCGGAGGAATTGATATTTCGTGGCGCTCTGTTTTCAAAGCTGCGCAATTCGTGGTTCGGAAAGACGGGTGCTGTTGTGATCACAGCAGCACTTTGGGCCGTGGTGCATGGTGCATCTGCGCCTTGGTTGTTCGTGTTTGTGATTTTCATTATGGGGCTTTTGCTGGGGTGGCTGTTGCTGCGCTTTGGCTCGCTGTGGGTGACCATTGTGGTTCACGCGGCTTGGAATGGTTTTTCATCACTTGCTATTTTTGGCGGAGTTTCGGGCTCATGATTTTGATCCGACCGGCACAGCCGGGTGATGGGGCGGCGCTGTTGCGCATGACGCAGGAGTTGTCAAAAACGCATTTTCCGATGAGTGAGACTGTAGTCGCGCAAAATTATGAAGTGGCTCTGTTCCGGCCCAACCCGATCATTGGTGCATTTATCGCGTT
>CAXTLE010000258.1:0-4748 GCA_964244855.1 uncultured Aestuariivirga sp.
GTCGGGAATATTCCAGACACTTCTGGAATGCCTGACATATTTCTGATCGAGCGCAATGCATTGCCGTCTCTGACGATTAAGTCAGCCATACCGTCTCCGTCGACATTCGCGACTGATGCAATGGGCAACTCCAAAATAGAGGACCAGGTTTTTGGCGAAAATCCGAAGTGCGCGTCTGGTGTTTTGGCATCTGTAATTCCGGCAATCGTCTTGATCGTGTTGATTCCAGACGTGTCGAAACTTTTTCCGTTAGAGAGTAAGGTCCTGACTTCATAGGCCTTGGGAGTTGTTGTCGTCACGGTCACGACAACCAAGTCAGAGTTACCATCGCCATTGGCGTCACTCACATACCAGCCGGACGTATCGAAATTCTTTGACCAAGCGATTGTCTGTTCAGGCTGCGCTATGAAATTGCTGCCGGTTGAAATGTAGACGATGCTTTTCCAGAAGTTGTTTTCAAACCTGCTGTCAAGCAGATCCGACTTGCCGTCGCCATTGATATCGAGAACTTCGACACGATGGGTGAAGTAGTCACCGGTATAGGGAGGCCCGACCGTCGATGTCGGTTGCAGCGCCATGAAGTTCGGTGTGTCCCAATCAAGCTTCGTGAATCCGCCATTGGCCGAAATCCACACCCAACCCTGTTTGGTGATGATGTCCATAGCACCGTCGCCATTGACATCGGCATTCATCTGAAATGTGCCGTTGGCGTCGTATGCCCAGGCAACACCTGTCAGCAAACTTGCTGGCGCTGTGGATGACAGTCCTAGCGTCGTATTGCCTTCGGAAAATTCATCTGCACCATCGCCGTTGTAGTCAGCAAAGGGAACACCGCTCCCCCAAGTCTCGGATTGCCCGGGTGTACAACTATTAGACCCTACAGAAACGCCAATGATAGCTAACGCATTGGTGCCAGTCGCCAGATAAGCGCCAGTGCTTTTTCCATAACTATAGCTGTACCCGCCGTTCTGCTGCCCGCCATAGCGTGTGACACCTTCATCACAGTCCTGGGAAATGAAATCTCCTGGCAGGCCATCGCCGTTCAAGTCGCCACCAGAAACCATATTAATCCGATGTGATGAAATCTGTTGATATAGGAAATTTTGATATCCTTGGCTTGCCTGCGGAATTTGACCAGCACTGTTCCAGGGGTTCATCACAAAACTCGGTGATGCTGCGGCCGCGAATTCTTGGTACACCATCTTATATGGCGGCAATGACGTCGGACCCGTGACGACACCTGTGGTCGTAACCGATGCATCCCTGCCGAATTGCTGAACCGTCAACAAGCGTGAATATTTGTTGGTAGCATTCAATTCATAGTTCAGGGCGTAGATACGGAGTGCTTGTCCAGCTGCTTTCACCTGAACCGCCTTGAGGCGTTTTGTAATGGAGCGGATGCCCTTGCCTGTTGCGTAGCTTACAACATCGGCAGCCTGCCGATCGTCATAGGTGAACACCACCTCAGCATAAGTCGTACTGTTCTGATTGATCATCTTGATCGACTGCGCGTGGCATTCGAAACTGGCGTCGCAGCTCCAGGCATAATCCACATGATTGCCCCGGCGGTCTTCGACTTTTGTCAGGTGCCAGCGGAAGGGTTTTGGGTCTGCTCCTTCTAGCGACGAATAGGTGGATTTCATGCCGCTTTTGGTGGTGACTTCCCAGGTGTTGGTGGTGGTGTTGCGGCGAATGCGCTGATAGCTTTCGTTGCGGGTGGCATAGGCGGTCCAGCCGCCGGCTGTTGGTACAGCGCAGGAGGCCGTGGTTGTCTGGTTCTGCACGGACGTGCAAAGCACGAGTTCGGCGCCGTCCAGTGTAAACCCGTCTGGCGGCAACCCCACTGCGTCATAGGCCGGCACACCGCGCCCGCTGGCTTTTGGGTCCTGCCCTGCAACGGGCACTTCGCTTCCCGCCGTCCGCTCGATGACAGACAAGCCTTGCAGGCTCCAGCCAACGCCCAGTTCTCCGCCCACGGTGGAGAAATTGCGAATGCCGCGCGACGAATCATAGGTCAGGGCCAGATCCGGCTCGAGGCCGCGGAAACTTGGCACGTCGATGTCAATACTGTCGGTATAGCTGCCGTTCCAGGCCGTGAATTTCGGCTGCGGCCCCTTTGCGGCCTGGGGTTTCGGGACGCCAATTTCCTGAGCCAGCGCCATGTTGGCGAACATCATCAGCAGGAGAACCCAGAAAGCATTGAACTTCCGCATCGCCGTGATCTCCTGTGCCGCCCTGTGTGTGCATGGTTGGCGCGCAATTTGCCGATCCGCAATCAGGGGGCGAAGGGTTTTCCACAGAAAGTTGAAACGGCGTCAAAGCCTCTGGACTGTTTTGCAGGGGCTTGCCAACATCTGCCTGTTGGAGGAGGTGACTATGAAAATATTCTGGACTGCCGCGACCCTGATGATGATGACTGCTCCCGTCCTTGCCACCCCTCACCGCCTCATGCTGACCAATCATGCTGGCAGCCCGATCCTCTCCATATCGGCTGTCGAAAAAACTGCGCCTAACACAGTACTGCCCTTCAATTTTGCAAACGATCTCTCCGCCATGGAAACTGATGCGGCAACCATTGACCTGCCAGAAGGCGTCTGCGTGGTGGACGTGACCTATGTCCTCGCGTCAGGTGAAAAAATCATGCAGAAGGATGTTGATCTCTGCAACATCGACGGTGTGATCGTGGAGTGAGGCTTCGGGTCTTACCAGTTCACGATATCCTTGTCCTCACCTTCACCACCAACAGTCTTGTCCCGGCCCAGGGTGAACACGTCGACGTTGCCATGTTCGCCCGGTTGCTTGTAGCCAAAGGTCTGGCCCCAGGGGTCGACGATGCCCTTTTTCAGTTTGATATAGGGTCCATGCCATGTCTCAACACCAGCAGGCGCGGTGACCAGTGCATCTAGGCCCTGTTCCGTTTCGGGATATTGACCAACATCCAGGAAGTAGAGTTCAAGTGCACTTTCGATGTTCTTGACCTGCACGCGTGCCGTTTCGATACGTGCATCCCCGACATAGCGAATGACTTGTGGGGCAACCACGGCGGCAAGCAAGGCAATAATGCCAAGCACCACCAGCAACTCCACCAGTGTGAAGCCAGCTTGTCCATCATCATGGTTGTTTTTACCGCGTTGTGGCATCTGTAAAACCCTCGTTCACATAAAGTCATACGATAGTGCAAGCCAAGTGGCCAGCAAGCCAATGCAGAGATGCGGCCCAAAGGGAATGCGCGCAGCTTGCTCCAGCGGGCGCCCAGCCAGTTGGCTTGAAACAACGGCCACCAATGCCGACAAGGACGCAACCAGAACAAGCCATGGCAAGCCGGAAAGACCAACCCACGTCGTTGCCGCAAACGCGAACTTGACATCGCCCAGACCAAGTCCCTGCTGTTTCCGGACCTGCGAATAGGCCAGCCCGACCAAACACACGAGAAAGCCACCCGTTGCAGCCTGTATGATCTGCCAGCCAGGCGATTGGCCACTGTACCACGTCCAGAGCAAGCCGAAAGTGCCAAGCGAAAAATTGGCCCGGTCAGGGATGATCATCTTTCTCTGGTCGACCCAGCTGATCCATGCGGCGTGGGCCAGGAGAACAGCAAGTGCTGTTATCCAGAAAAATGCACCCAGGCTAGAAAAGTTGTTAAACATCGCAAACCAGATTGGGCCATTCATTATTGCAGTGGCCAGTGCGGTTGATGATAATTCCTGTGGAAAAGTTCACTACTTGCTGTTCAGTGCATCATCGCTGGCCGGAAATGGATAATCTGCCGCCCTCATGGAACCAGGCTCCTCGCATCTGATCGCTGTCGTCACGAAACTCATCAATTCCAACCGTGATGCTGGCGACAACGGATTCGCATTGATTGCCGTGATCTGGATTGCAGGTTTGCTGGCAGTAACAGCAACAGCGTTTCTGACCACAACAACGGCCCAGATTTTTCTGGCGCGCAATGTGTCTGAAGAAACGCGACTTGATGCGGCTGCCAGCGGCATGGCAAGGCTGATGGCTTATAATCTTGCGGTCTTAAGCGGTCCGTTTGCGGGAAGACCCGTTTATGATTCCTGTTTGTGGAGCGCGGACATCCTCATCACCCAAAGTGTACAGGATCAAAGTGGCCTCATCGATCTCAACACGGCAAGTCCAAACCTGCTCCTGGCCTTGCTGACAGGCCTGTCGGGCAAAGCGGATGAGGCACAACAGGTTTACAACGCGATTCAGGATTACAAGGACCCTGATCAGCTGGCGTTGTCGGGAGGCAACGAGGCCACTCACTATGACAACAAACCCTATGGTCCCAAGAATGCACCATTTGAGACACCATTCGAACTCGATCAAATTCCACAAATTTCTGACGCGCTGTTCCTGCGTCTACAAGCTTTGGTCACAGTGCAGTCGCAGCAAGCTGGCGTTGATTTGGCAAAGGCACCGGGGGAACTCCTGTCATTGTTGAACACAGGGGTACAGGCGGGAACGGATTTACAACAATTCAATGTTCCGTCTTCTGAACGGATGTTTGCTATTGATGTTGTTGCACACCGCAGAGGCGGCGGAACGTTTCACCGCCGGATGACCATCAATGTGTTGCATCAACCGGAGCGGCCATTTACCGTACTGGAATGGCGGCGGGCAGATAGCGCTACCCCCGACAAGAAAACAGCCAATGTGATCCGGTCTTGTTTCAACGGAAAATCCTGAGCAACTCCTCACCAGGCTTTGGTTCTTCTCGCCGCACGCGCGGGGCTTGTACA
>CAXTLE010000259.1:0-4728 GCA_964244855.1 uncultured Aestuariivirga sp.
TCGCTGCGCCTTGCGTCGGAAACAGGTGGCTCACCCGACAATAACTCGGTGGTGTGTTCTGTCGAACCAGACAGGGAATCCAGTTATGTTGAGCATGTTGGCAAAGACTCGCTTATCGCTAGAATTTGGGGCATTTCGCCAAACTCATATCCGTGCCTCAATGGTCACAGTTATGATCGCGCGGTAACGCCTGAATATTTTAAAGTCATAGAAACCGGTCGCGCACATTATGATCACGTGTTGGCATCTATGGTGCGCCCTGATGGCGAACTACATTGGCTCGGTTACCACCGTGTGATCTTGCCTGATTTTACAGAAGGCCGAAAGCGCGTGCGCATCATTTCAGAACTGGCACCTGTGCAGATTCAGCTCCTGTAGCCAACATCTCGTTGATCATGCCTTCAAGTGAGGGAAGTTCAGCTGCAACAAGATATTCCACAGGATCAATACCGTCCGAAGCCCACTGCCAGCGCAGAAAACCGCGTTCGAGAATGGTGTAGCCAACCCGCGTAAAGTGGCCATGACCCGCCATTTGCGCACTTGCCAATCCCCAGATCGCATCCGGCCGCCATTTGATCACCGCGAGAATAAGACCGAGCCTCACAAATATCTCGAACACCTTCCGGCTCTTTATGTTTTTTGAGATCCAGATTTCACCATGATAGACCAGCTTGCCAGTCAACCTTTCGGCCACACTGCCTTCGGGTGGTTTCGGGAATGACGGTACCATCAGTTCCTGCTGGCGCATATAAACGCCGATCATATAGGTCACGCACCAATCAGCCAAGTGAGTGTCGATGTTGTCATAACGAAAAGCCTGTAATCCGACGACATCACCGGCTTCATCTGTCAAATACATCCAGAATGCGCGTTCGCGGTTGAACACACCGGTTGCGTAATGGTGCATGGGAGCCACCGGAAAATTCCGCACCCGCTGCTTGGTTTCGTCAAAGGCCTGCATGTCGCTTGAAACATGAACCTGCAATTTCAGAGCTTTCAGCTCATCTTCCAGCATGATTGCAGCGCGTGCCGTCGCCAAAGGTTGTGTCAAACCAGTATTTTTCATCCACTGCATCCCCCATTGGTTGGCGGTTGTGCCTAGAAAATTGACGTAAGGACATGTATCTGAGGTTGTTTAACCACGATTGTATTGTGCGGGAAAGCCTCAGCTTTCCACCAGCATCCATCCGTCAGGACTAAGCCGCTCTTGTGGCAGAAATCGTGCTTTGTATTGCATCTTGTGGGACTCTTTGATCCAGAAGCCCAAATAGACGTAAGGCAGGGCCAAACGGGCGGTTCGCCTGATCATGTCCAGGATTATGAACGTGCCAAGGCTGCGATTTTCCAACTCCGGATCATAGAAACTATAGATTAGCGAAACACCATCGTTCAGCAAATCGACCAGGACAGCAGCAACAAGTTCGCCGTCAGGCTTGTACTCCGTGGGAATGCGATATTCGACGATCCGGCTATCGACCAAAGTATCATCAACCATCGCTGCAAAATCCAGCACGGTCATGTCAGCCATGCCACCCTCACTGTGACGGTGATCGATATAGGTGCGAAATAGCGAGTAATGTTCACTGGTGGCTCGCGCAGGCACAATGCTGCTCGACATATCCGCATTGCGTTTCAACGTTCGGCGAAAACTTTTGCTCCAATCGAAGCTCTGTACCGGCACACGAATGGACACGCAAGAACTGCAACCGTCGCACGCCGGGCGATAGGCGATGTTCTGGCTGCGACGAAAACCGCCTTGCGACAATTGCGAATTCAGGTTTTTCGAATCATGCCCCACAAGATGCGTGAATACCTTGCGCTCCATCCTTCCCGGCAGATAGGGACACGGCCCTGCTGCGGTGATGAAAAACTGCGGAAAATTACGGCGTTCAATGCTCATGGGTTCTGATCAAATCAATACCGAATTATCCGCCTTTGATGTCGCTAAAGCAAGCACTGGAATGTGGCAGCAACATGCAATAGACGAGCCGCAGTTTCAGGGAGTTGGAAAATGACAAAATTGGCTTGGCTTGGTTTGGGCGTCATGGGCTTTCCGATGGCTGGTCATTTGGCGCGAAAATCAACCCTTCCCATGACTGTCTACAATCGCACAGCCTCTAAAGCCAAAAACTGGGTCGAGAAAAACGGCGGCCAATCATCTGACATCCCACAAGCAGCAGCAAAGGAAGCTGACTTCGTTTTTGCCTGTGTAGGCAACGACGACGATTTGCGCAGCGTCACCATCGGACCCGACGGTGCGTTCCACACCATGAAACCCGGCAGCATTTTCGTCGATCACACAACCGCCAGCGCTGATGTTGCGCGCGAACTTCATGCCGAAGCGAAAAAGCGTGGCATAGGCTTCGTTGACGCTCCAGTCTCCGGCGGACAGGCAGGCGCTGAAAACGGACTGCTCACCGTCATGTGCGGTGGCGATGCTGATGATTACGCAAAAGCAGAACCCCACATCATGCACTACGCCCGTATGAGTAAACTCTTGGGCGCGCCGGGATCGGGGCAACTCGCCAAAATGTGCAATCAAATCGCAATTGCCGGTGTGGTGCAGGGCCTGGCCGAATGCATGCAATTCGGAATGAAGGCAGGCCTGGATATGACGCAGGTGATTGACGTGATTTCCAAAGGTGCCGCAGGTTCCTGGCAAATGGAAAACCGTCACAAAACCATGATAGCCGGGAAATTTGATTTTGGCTTTGCCGTTGACTGGATGCGGAAAGACTTGGGAATATGTCTCGATGAGGCGCGCGGCAACGGCAGTCATTTGCCAGTTACGGCCTTGGTCGATCAATTCTACTCCGAAGTGCAGGCCAAGGGTGGCAATCGTTGGGACACGTCGAGCCTGATGACCAGACTGATGAAGCAGCCTTGAGCTGTTTGGCCACATCCAATGCAAAGTAAGTCAACACACCATCCGCACCAGCCCGCTTGAATGACATGAGCGACTCCTGAACGACGCGGGCAGGATCCAGCCAGCCATTGTTGCAAGCTGCCATGATCATGGCGTATTCGCCAGACACTTGATAGGCAAACGTCGGCACACCAAACTCTCGCTTCACCCGTGAGACGATATCAAGATAGGGCATGCCGGGCTTCACCATCACCATGTCAGCCCCTTCGGCAAGGTCAAGTGCAACCTCGCGCATCGCCTCATCGGTATTCGCTGGGTCCATTTGATAGGTTTTCTTGTCGCCGCTCAAGGTTGTCGACGAGCCGACGGCATCCCGAAACGGCCCATAGAAACCACTCGCATATTTCGCACTATAGGCCATGATCTGTGTATTCTGATGTCCACCAGCTTCCAGCGCCGTGCGAATGGCGGCAATGCGCCCGTCCATCATGTCAGATGGAGCAATAATATCGCAGCCCGCTTCAACCTGCAGGATGGACTGCTTCACCAAGGCCTCAATTGTTTCATCATTGAGAATATGGCCGTCACGCAACAAGCCATCATGGCCATGGCTGGTATAGGGGTCTAGCGCCACATCGCACATCACGCCGATTTCCGGCACTGCTTTCTTAATGGCGCGAACAGCGCGGCACACCAGATTGTCCGGGTTGAATGCTTCACCCGCATGTTCGGTGCGAAGCGACTTGTCACAATTGGGAAACAGCGCGATTGCCGGAATTCCCAGTTTCGCAGCGTCTTCAACTTGCTTCACGAGCAAGTCCACCGACCAACGCGACACACCCGGCATGGACGCCACAGGCTCGCTGCGATTTTCGCCTTCAATCACAAACAACGGCCAGATCAAATCACCGGATGTGAGTATGTTTTCGCGCACAAGCGCACGGGCCCAAGGGCTCTTGCGGTTGCGGCGCATGCGAAGTGCGGGATAGGTGGCGTGTGTCATCTTCCTGTTTTAGCAGCACTAACTACAAATGCGATAGCCGTTCTTTCGCCGCGCCACATCAACGTGGAAATGGTCCCCATGGAAGGGGTCAGAACCCGGACCTAGAACTGTCGTAAACCGGATGCAGGCATCACGACGGATCGCCCGCAGGAAATTGCCTTGGGCCGAAACTCTGAAGAACTGTGTCACGCCCGACCAATCACCTTTGATATTGACGCTGGAACCATCGTCAAATCCGAGCGTCGAAATATCAAGCGCATTGGCCTTTGCATGTTCGCTGAGTTTTCCGCTGGACGCATTGTTGCGCCGGCGGCACACATAGGCTGAGGCATTGTTGATTTTGATGACCCGTTTTTTGAGCTGCGCTTTCGCATTGGGCAAAAGTGAACTTGTTACCCACCCGTGAACCGCCTCTGCCAAATCGCACGTCATCTCCGCCGCGGGAACAATGCTGACGCCGGCAACCATGCTCACTTTCACGGCCGCTGCTGCACCACATCCATTCAACTGTCCGAATGGGGCCATTGCTTCAAAAGTCAGTTGCAAGCCTTTAAGACGCTGCGCGCACTCCCCACGCGCGGCATCAACCATGGTTTTCGGCCAATTGCCTCCAGCCGCTTCAGGCGGAAACGCGGGTGGCACTATTGGCTCTTGAAGTAGCGGGGGCTTCAGTTTTGGTTTTGGAATTGCTTTTCCGGCAATGGCAGAACTGCAAAATCCCAAGGCCAAAAGCAAAGTGATGCCCAGCACACCTAAATTTTTAACCATGAGCTACGGCCGATCCTTAAAATTTGAACGATCTTAACCTTCAATGTGACAACTAAGAAGTCTTCGATTCGTTCAGGACCACTAAAACATG
>CAXTLE010000260.1:0-4685 GCA_964244855.1 uncultured Aestuariivirga sp.
GCCATGACACTGGTCGGGGACGCGGGTGGCGCTTCGGTGGTCCACCCGCTCATACATAATTTTAAAACTCACCCCTCCCTTGAGGGAGGGGCTGGGGTGGGTGGAGACCGCAAAGCAACCTGTCACCGCATTGCGTATTAACGCCTGATTTCCAGACGCTTGATCAGCGCCTGATAACGGCCTTCGTCCTTGCCCTTCAGATAGTCGAGCAGCGAACGGCGATTGGCCACCATGCGCAGCAAACCGCGGCGCGAATGGTTGTCTTTCTTGTTAGTCTTGAAGTGCTCCGTCAGATAGGTGATCCGTTCGGTGAGCAAAGCGACCTGCACTTCAGGCGAACCTGAATCGTTTGGCGTGGTCGCAAATTCCTTGATCAGCGCGGCCTTGCGCTCAACAGTCATCGTCATGGGTCGTCTCCGGACATCATAAGTTAAATTGTCTGATGGTCTTGAGCACGCCATTTTCGATTTTGAACAGGCCCAGAGGCTTGCCCAGATGCGTGACCAAAACCGCCTCCGCCCCCAGGAAGCTGTGGGCTTCCGGCAACAAAACCTGTTGGCCCTGTCGGAGTCGAGCGGCGTCCGGGTCCATCACGGCCAGTGCAGGGATGCCGTCCAGCACGGTCTCAATGGGGCGAAGGATGCCGCTGAGGCTGTTTTCGCTGACGCCCCTATGGCGCAATTCCTCCAGCATTTCCAGCGAAATCGCGTCTTTTTCCGAAAAAGGTCCAACCGCGAGGCGGCGCAGCAAGGTCACATGCCCCAGACAGCCCAGAACCCGGCCCAAATCCCGCGCAATCGAGCGGACATAAGTCCCTTTACCGCATTGCACAATAAAAGTTGTTTCGCCCGCCGGATCGTTATTTTCAATATGTAGCGATTCGATATTAACTGTCCGAGCCGCCAGATCAACCGCCTCACCGGCCCGCGCCAGATTATAGGCTCTTTCGCCAGAAACCTTTATGGCAGAATAACTTGGCGGTTTTTGCTGCACTGCACCAACAAACTGGGGCAGTGCTGTTTCGATCTCGTGCCGCGTTGCAACAAGACCTGTCGACCGCCCGGCGTCGCCTTCAAGATCATCAGTTGTCGTTTCGAATCCCCACTTTACCCGGAAACGATAGGTTTTCCGCCCATCCATGGCCCAACTGACCGTCTTCGTCGCCTCGCCAAAGGCCAGTGGCAACACGCCAGAGGCCAAGGGATCAAGCGTCCCCCCATGCCCTGCCTTCTCCGCATTCAAAAGCCAGCGCACCTTTCCTAGAGCCTGCGTGGAGGAGATTCCAAGTGGTTTATCCAGGACAATCCAGCCGTTAAGGGCGTTGCGGGCTTGTTTCAATAGATCTCCGGCGGACGATCCGCACGACCATCAAAGACGGCACCGATTTCCACATAATCCGGCATGACGCGATAACCGAGGAGATATGGCAAGCCCTTTACCACCAACAAACGGTAGCCGCGCCGCAGCGTTCCGCGACCGATTTCCGGAAATTGCCCCAGTTTGAAGGTCGATTGAACGAAAGCTTTCTTTACTCGTTTGGCGGCTTGGGGGTTTCGACGGTGAATGAACCGGATGATCTCTTCCAAATCAGCTTTGGCTGACTGGCTCCATTGCACTTTCAAGCGGCAGCCTTTTTATTGAAAATGTCAGGTTCAGGCAAAGGCAGCGGCTCGTCCGCCTCCAGCCACTTCACAATCGCCTCATTGGAAGTCCATTCGCCGGATGCCTCGGCCTCGGCAAATGCCTTGTCCATCTTTTCGACCATCCACTCCTCCCGGGCAATGTATCGTTCCAGAGCTTCCTCAATCACAAAAGACTTTGATCGCTTTTCCGCTTTTGCATAATTTTCAAGCTTTTCATCCAGCTCATCCGGGATACGGGCAGAAATCATTTTCTTTGTCATTGCAGCACCTCACAGACATTTGCAGCAAATGTAATACAATATCGGCAAATGTCAATCCGTCGTGTCGTCATCCCGCGCCAGATCCCGCGCCACCTCTGGTTTTTTCAGCAAAGCATCAATCTTGCTGGCGTAATCCAGTGCAGTATCGGTTCGAAACCGTAGCTGTGGCATGTATTTCATCGCGACTTTCGGCGCAATCAACCCCCGCATATATTTCTGGTTCCGGGTACAGGCGTAGAGTAGCTTCTGCTCTTGCCCGGCAATCAAGGGCCGCACATAGGCTGTCGCAATCTTGAGGTCTGGCGACATCTGCACCTCCACAACGCTGCATTTGATCTTTTCCAGCTCGGGATCCCCCGTTTCCCCCCGCACGAACACCTCCGCCAGGGCATGGCGGATCAATTCTCCGGCGCGGAGCATGCGTTGGGAGGGAGTAGAGGCTTTCGACATGGCGGTTCTTTAACCACAAGGACGGGCATAACCAAATGTAATTTGCGCCGGGAACCCGCAAGCTTCAAGGCTCACACCATGGAAACTTCAGACACCAACCTGACACAATGGCTCAATGCACCCGCAGGCCAATCCCCGGTTCTCGACACCATCATGCCCGCAATTTCGGCCTATGGCGTCCCTCTGCTCATCATCGCCGTGGCCCTGCAATGGTTTCTCAAGTCCGATCAACCACGGCGTCGCCACGCCCTCATCGCCTCCGGCCTCGCCTTCCTGCTGGGCGAAGCCTTGAACCAGGTCATCCTGCTCTTCGTCCATCGCCCAAGGCCCTATGATGCAGGCATCTCCCGTCTCATCATCGAAAAAAGCGCCGACTGGTCTTTCCCCTCAGACCACGCCACCGCAGTCGCCGCCATCGCCGCAACTTTCGCAATTCTGGCCTGGCGCAAGCAAGCCCTGCTCTTTGCACTGGCTGCAATGCTTGTTTGCTGGTCCAGAGTCTATGTCGGTACCCACTATGTGAGCGACGTCATGGGCGGCATTGTCACCGGCGCGGTTGCGGCTGCTGTCATATGCTACGCCTATCGACCTGAGCTGCGGGTGAACCGGTTGCTCGTCAACATTCTTTAGCGTCTAAACCCGCTCCAGCGCAACATGGGGCAAGGGCGGCACTTCAATCTCAATGGTATCGCCCACAGCAACCAGGCCGGAATTGCGCACAATTCCCATCACACCCGTCTTCCGCACAACCGAGCCGTCGCGCGCCTTCACCAGAACCTTGGACAACAACCCCGCCCTGAACGCCTCAATCTGTTGGCATGGATTGCGCAAACCTGTGACCTCAACGACAGCACTCCCACCAATCGAGAGCAAACTGCCCTTCGGCAGTGCCAACAGATCAATGCCGCGCGTTGTCATGTTCTCGCCCAAATCCCCCGCAGCAATGTAATATCCGCCTGCATGCAGCTCATCCAGCAATTCCGCATGGATGAGATGCACCTGCCGCAAATTGCGTTGCGCCGGGTCGACCGCAACCCGTGATCGGTGCTGCACCGTCACACCGGAATGACAGTCACCTTCAACGCCCTGGCCTTCCACCAACATGATGGAAGTACACTGCTCCTTCGAAAAGTGATGTTCCGCCGATTTCGAAACAGCAACAACGCTTGACCCCGTCATCATCGTCCCCTTCTGTAGCGTTCCAGACGTTCATCCAGCGTGCCCGTGTGCAATTCAAACAGATGATTGTCATGATCATGGAAATACAACGACTGCCCTTCGCCTGCCACCCGGGGCCGCGCCGGGAGGATATCGAGCCTTAATTTTTCAGCCGCAACCCGCGCTATGTTCAGTTGGTCATCCGTCACCTTGAAGGCCACATGATTGTAAGTCCGCGTCGGCAAACTCTCGCCCTCCATAATGGCAATCCAGATGCCGCCAGCGATAAAGAACTTTTCGCGCGAAGTGCTGAAGGTATTGTCACCAGAAGAGTAGACTTCTTCTCCATCCAAAACCTCGGTGATAATCTGCGCCATCTTGTTGAGATCGCGAACAATGAAGGTGAGATGGGAGAGGCCTTGGATCATAAACCCAGTTTGTGGCGCACCCTTCGAGGCATCGCAAGGGGGCGATGCACCTCAGGGTGAGGGGTTGCTTGTGTGAAGATTTGGCGAAGCCACCAGACACCCCTCATCCTGGGGTGCGAGCCCTTGCGAGCCTCGAAGGATGCGCCGCGAAGAACACAATGCTTGGTAAAAATTCAGCGCTTGCCCAGTTTGTGATAAGTTTCGGTCAGTTCTTTGAAGCGATCAGCATCAATTTCGCTGGAGGTTCCAAACGCCTGAAGCGTCCCAATTACGCCTAGCGTAAGTAAATCTGACGCTTCTTTTCTTTCCGGTTGATCGACGGCGAAAACGTATTTTCGCCCCAAGGTTATGTCAATGCCACCACAGTGGAAAGTCGAGGTAAGAGCAGACTTTCCTTTGATCCCTTTGCCTTTGTAAACTTTCTCAGCTTTCCACCGAAACCAAACTGCGAAAACGCCATCGTCATTCATCGGCGTTTGTCGGTTTCAGAATTTGAGCACTGGTGACCACTCCAATAAACACCGCAGAAGAGTTCGCAAAGACTTCCTCAGGTGTTGGAATTTTCGAATAGCTGCAAGCCCAACCAGTCGATGTGCAAACAAGTGTGAGTAACAAACCCAATCCAAGTCGAATTGCGCCTGTTACAAGCATCAAGCCAGCTTCCGCTCCACCTTCTCCACCCGGAAGCACTCAATCACATCGCCCACGCGCATGTCTTCATACTTCTCAAACGCCATGCCGCATTC
>CAXTLE010000261.1:0-4677 GCA_964244855.1 uncultured Aestuariivirga sp.
CCCATATTGACCATGGCAAGTCCACACTGGCAGATCGTTTGATCCAGCTCACGGGAGCAGTGGCCGACCGGGACATGCAGGACCAGATTCTGGACTCGATGGATCTTGAACGGGAACGCGGCATCACCATCAAGGCCAACACGGTGCGGCTGGATTACAAGGCCAAGGACGGCAAGCAATATGTGCTGAACCTGATCGACACACCAGGCCACGTCGACTTTGCCTATGAAGTCTCACGCTCACTCGCCGCCTGCGAAGGCGCGTTGCTGGTGGTTGATGCGTCGCAAGGTGTGGAGGCCCAGACACTTGCTAACGTCTATCAGGCCATCAATGCCAATCTTGAAATTGTGCCCGTGCTGAACAAGGTAGATTTGCCTGCGGCAGAGCCTGACCGCATCAAGCAGCAAATCGAAGACGTGATCGGCATTGATGCGCAGGACGCAGTTTTGATTTCTGCAAAGACCGGCCTTGGCGTGCCTGATGTGCTGGAAGCCATCATCACCCGTTTGCCTGCACCCAAGGGCGACCGCGATGCACCACTCAAAGCGCTGCTGGTTGACTCCTGGTATGACGCCTATCTCGGCGTTGTGGTTCTGGTGCGCATCAAGGATGGTGTGCTGAAGAAGGGCATGCGGGTCAAGATGATGGGCTCGGGCGGCGTCTATAATATTGAACGCGTCGGCGTGTCGAAGCCCAAGAAGGTTGTGGTTGATGAACTGGGACCGGGCGAAATCGGTTTCTTCACCGGGGCCATCAAGGAAGTGGCGGATACGCGCGTCGGCGATACTATCACCGATGATCGCAATCCCACTGCACAGGCTTTGCCGGACTTCAAGGAGGCGCAATCCGTGGTATTCGCGGGGTTCTTCCCTGTCGACGCATCAGAGTTTGAAGACCTGCGCGAGGCCATGGGAAAGTTGCGTTTGAACGACGCGTCCTTCACCTATGAAATGGAAACCTCGGCGGCCCTTGGTTTTGGCTTCCGCTGTGGCTTTCTGGGATTGCTGCATCTCGAAATCATCCGTGAACGGATTGAACGCGAGTTCAATGTCGACATCATCACGACTGCACCAAGTGTGATATACAAAATCAATCTGCGCGATGGCACCCATGTTGATATGCACAACCCGGCGGACATGCCGGATGTGTCACAAATCCTGACCATGGATGAGCCCTGGATCGAAGCCACGATTTTCGTGCCCGATGATTATCTGGGCTCCGTGTTGAAGCTCTGCGAAGACCGTCGTGGCCGCCAGAAGCAGCTCACCTATGCAGGCTCCCGCGCCATGGTGGTTTATGATTTGCCACTCAACGAAGTGGTGTTCGATTTTTATGATCGCTTGAAGTCGGTGTCGAAAGGCTATGCGTCCTTCGACTACAAGATGACAGAATATCTGCAAGCCGATCTGGTGAAGCTCACCATTCTGGTGAACGAAGAACCGGTTGACGCGCTGTCGATGGTAGTTCACCGCACCCGCGCTGAACAGCGTGGGCGTGTCATGTGCGAAAAGCTGAAAGACCTGATCCCCCGCCACATGTTCAAGATTCCGATTCAGGCGTCCATCGGCGGCAAGGTGGTGGCGCGTGAAACTTTGTCAGCCATGCGCAAGGACGTGACCGCCAAATGCTACGGCGGCGACATTTCCCGCAAGCGCAAACTTCTGGACAAGCAGAAGGAAGGCAAGAAAAAGATGCGGCAATTCGGCAAGGTCGATATTCCGCAGGAGGCCTTTATTGCGGCCTTGAAGATGGACGAGAATTGATCCACACTCACGCCGGGGACTTACCCCGGTGAGGTTGCTGTGAAGTTGGTATTCGTAGCTGCTCTGGTGCTTTCGCTGCCACTGTCCGCATTTGCACAGGAGCAGCAGGATTTTTCTGTTGCCTTTGCGAGGGTCAAGGGCGGTGCTGTTTATGATGAGAAGATCAGGCTTGATGGTTCTCTTGTCACGGAAGAATATCTGCTCACCCACGTCACGTGTACGGATGGTTCCAAAAGGCTGCGCGTGATGTTGCCCTTGGGGCTCGAAGACAATGATACGTTTTTCACGCTGGATGGCGAACCGAGTTCCTTGAAGAGCAGCTTCAAGGGATTCACCGTGAAATTCAAGCTGGGCAGGCGCAAGATCACCAAAGTGATTGGGCTGAAATCCGTGAATGACGTGAAATCCCACTACAAACAGCAGTTTGAATTGTCGTTGTTTGCAGGCGACCCCTTGTGGTCTGCGATGCGAGACAAAGAAGCCGGCAAAGCCTTGATGCTGATAGGAACAGGCGGCACATCGGTTTCATTGCCGACGGATGCAACATTTGAAAAGTTTCTCAGGTCTTGCGGCATTTCTGTGCCGCACTGATCTGGACTGCATTTGGAATCGTTCTAATATGCAGCCATGAAAACTTTCTCTGATCTTACCGAACAAGAACTTCTCGCCCTTGCCATTTCCTCTGAAGAAGACGACGCACGGGGCTATGCAGCTTTTGCCAATGCGCTTTCCCCCACCTATGCGGCGTCGGCCAAGGTATTTCTGGAAATGTCGGCAGAGGAGTTTGAGCATCGGGACCGTTTGACGAAGTTTTATCGCGGCAAGTTTGGTGATTTCATTCCGCTGATCCGCCGGGCAGATGTGAATGGCTTTGTGCAACATATGCCAATGTGGCGCGTCAGCCGTCAGGGCATTGAGGCGATGCGCAAACATGCTGAAGTGATCGAATTGGAGAATGCGCGCTTTTACACACAAGCCGCTGCACAGTCGACGGATCTTTCAGTGAAGGACCTGTTGTTAAAGCTGGCGGCGGCGGAAAAAGGCCATGAGTCACTGGCGCGAAAGCTCGGGCTTCAGCACGTTACTGATGATGTGAAATCAGGCGAAGGTGAGGCCGAGAAGCGCTTGTTCGTTCTCGAAGTAGTGCAGCCGGGACTCGTGGGGCTAATGGATGGTTCGGTGTCGACTTTGGCACCGCTGTTTGCAGCAGCCTTTGCTACTGGCAATACCTGGGAGACTTTTCTCGTAGGGATCGCGGCGTCGGTCGGTGCCGGCATTTCCATGGGGCTGGCCGAAGGCTTGTCCGATGATGGCAAGCTGAGTGGACGTGGCCGTCCGCTGATGCGCGGGCTGGCCTCTGGGATCATGACGGCTGTTGGTGGATTGGGTCACACGCTGCCTTATCTCATTCCAAATTTCCAGGTGGCAACGGGCATTGCCATCGCCGTGGTGTTTGTGGAACTCGGGATTATTTCATGGATCCGCTGGAAGTATATGGACACACCGTTTTTGAAGGCGGCGATGCAGATTGCTGTCGGCGGTTTTCTGGTTTTCCTTACGGGGATTTTGATAGGAAGCGCGTGACGTCGAGCACTGAGCCGTCTTCTTTCAGGAAGTGTCCGGCGGGCACGCGGTCCAACAGCTGCAACACCATTTCGCTGGGGCGGCAGAGTTTGACGCCTTTTGGCGTGCAGACGATGGGGCGATTCACCAGTATGGGATGATCCAACATCAATGCGAGAATAGTTTCGTCAGCGATGCCTGATTCCAGCAGTCCCAGGTCTTTGGCGGGTGATTTGGTTTCCCGCAAAGCCTGACGCGGCGTGAGATCGGCAGCGGCGAAAAGCGCGAGGAGTTGCGGGCGGGTCCAACCCGTTTGCAGGTATTCGATGATGGTGGGAACGTAGCCACAAGCTTCAACAAGCGCCACCACATTGCGGGAGGTGCCGCAGTCCGGGTTGTGGTGGATGACAATGTTCATGTGTCGGCTTCGAACAGTTTGCGTGACACCAGAACGGCCAACACCGCGCCTGCGCATTGCGCAACGATAAAGACCCAGACGCAGGACGGTGCTATGCCTGCAAATGTGTCGGTGAGGGCCCGCGCCAACGTCACGGCCGGATTTGCAAAGCTGGTGGAGGCGGTGAACCAATAGGCTCCCACAATATAAAGCGCCACGGCTTGCGGAATGATGTCAGGCTTGTGCCGCAGCAAACCGAAGATGGTGAGCAGCAAGCCGAAGGTGGCGGTGGCTTCAGCAATCCATTGGCCGGCTCCCCAGCGAACCTTTTGGGAAATTTGCAGCAGGCTTTGGTCGAACATCGCATGGGCGAGGATGACGCCGAGGATGGCTCCCGCGAGTTGCGCGAAGAGATATGGGGCGACGCTGGATTTGGGCAAGCGGCCTGTTGCAGCCATGGCGAGGGTAACGAGTGGGTTGAAATTTGCGCCGGAGATGGGTCCGAAGATATTGATCAGTACAAAGAGCATGGCACCCGTGGCCAGCGCATTGGCAAGCAGTGCTATGGCGATGTTACCGCCCGCGAGGGATTCTCCCATGATGCCGGAGCCGACGACGGTGGCGAGGAGGAGAAGGGAGCCCAGGAATTCTGAGATGGCTTGTTTTGTCATCGAATGGTGGATTTATCACAAATATGACAGTGTGATGAAGTTCCCACTCCGGCCCCTACCAGATCTTCGGGGAGTGGCAGAGAGTGGGGACTTTGAACTACGCTGCCTCGCGCATGGCTCCCGGCCCTGGAACTGCGCCCTTCGGACATTTTCCTGCGATGATCATGCCCAGCACTTCGTCGTGGTTGACGTCCTTGGTTGACGCTGTGCCGACGACTTTGCCGTTCTTCATCACGCAGAGGCGATCGGCCAGATCAAACACGTCATGCAGGTCATGGCTGAT
>CAXTLE010000262.1:0-4672 GCA_964244855.1 uncultured Aestuariivirga sp.
GGTGCTTGCCATAATTTCAAGCGGCAATGCGATCAAATATTGTGCAGCGCACCATAGAACGGACTTGCGCTGACATAGTCAGCCAACGTGTCGGGATCAAATTTCACGCCGTCAAAAAACCCGTCAGGCCCTAAAATCAAATCTCCGCCTTGTGCAGGAACGTGAGTGGCTTCCACCAGCGCACCTTCAACTTTTGAACTCGCCCCAGGCATCGCAATGCCTGCATATTTCAAAGCCCTGCGATAGAGGTCAGGCCGATAGGTGTCACTTGAGGTTTGTCGATTTGTATCTGACAAGTCAACTTGGCCCCATCGCACCATTTGCGCATAGAACCACAAGGCATGACTCTGCCACGGGAAGTTGGCAGCACCACTATGGAACTGTAAAAAATTCTTGTGCGGAAGCTCAATACCGACTCCCAGATATTCGGGCAGCGCCAGCAACGTGCCCAACGCCTCGCGGTTTTCGGGCGCGTCACACCATTTCGCACTGTGATGTAAAGCCAGCAGAAAAGCATCCAGCACATCTACATGTTGTTCTGCCCAGCGCCGCGTCAATCCCAAAACTTTTTCCGGGCTTGACCGCCAGATCGAGGCTTTCGTTGTGAGAATTTTTCCAACACCGCGCACCGCAGCAACGGAATTCCAAGGCTCACCCACGCAGTAACCGTCGATTGCACCCGAAGACAAAGCATCCGGCATAAAACCCGGCTGCACAATCGTGATTGACACATCGCGCGACGGATCAACACCACTCGCTGCCAACCAGTAGCGCAACTCATAGGCATGGGCCGAAAAGTTGTGGACTACGGCAAACGTCAGAAGAGGCAAACCAAGCGCTTTGCGTCGATGCACCAATCCATACAGAGACTGTCCCGCCCGTTTTGCGTCTGCCTCAATGCTATCAGCATCACCCAGCGCACTCCACGCGGTATTCGACACCGTAATTGCGTTGCCACCCAGTCCCAAAGCAAAAGGTGCAATCATCGGCACCGACAAAGGCGAAAGCCCCAGGTTCTGCGCAATGGGTAAGGGTGCCAGCATATGCGCCACATCGAATTGACCTGCGGAAACACGGTCCCGCACATTGGCCCATGATGTTTCGCGCACAAGTTGGAGATCAATCCCCAGCACTTCGGCAAAGCCAATTTCTTTGGCCACAATCAAAATTGCAGCATCAAGCAAAGGCAGAAAACCCGCTGTGATTTTGTTCATGGCTGCCTCGTTTTCAAAATGGAACTGGCTTGCACAATGGCGTCGGCAATTTGGCCGATACGGCGACCCTGATTCATCGCGGCTTTGCGCAACACGGCGTGGGCCTCAGCCTCGTCAACGCCATTGCTCTGCATGATAATGCCCTTGGCCTGGTCAATTGATTTCCGCTCGTCGAGCGCCTGCAATGCATCATCCCGCTCACGCCTCAGCTTTTCGAAAGCCCGGAACCGCATGATCGCCAAATCCAGAATGGGCTTCACCCGCTCCTGTTTGAGACCGTCCACCACATAGGCAGATACGCCAGCTTCAACCGCATCCAGCATGGACTGTTCGCTCGATTGATCCACAAACATGGCCACTGGTTTTTGCACGGCCTTGGACACACGGAACATGTGTTCAAGAAAATCGCGATTGGGGTTCCCCAAATCCATGACGATGACGTCAGGCGCAATCTCTTCGATCCGCCGCACCAGCGCGGTCAACTGCGACACCACGACGACGTGATGGTGCCCGGCGTCGCGCAAGGCCCGGTCAATCAAATGCGCACGCTCAACGCTTTCATCAATAACAAGGATGATCAGTTCATGGGCCCGCATTCGGCAATGATGCACTGCAGCATTATTCTTTGCAACGCAAAACCGAGATATCCATGTTATCAAAACCCAAACACAATTTGGACCTTGCGATGACCCCCACTGAATTTACGCCCCTTGCTTCTTTCATAGGCGGTTGCATGATCGGACTGGCAGCCGTTTTACTGATGGCAACACACGGCCGCATCGCAGGTATCAGCGGCATTGCCGTCCGCATGTTCCCGCCGTTTTTCGACAAGGAGGCGCTCGGCCGTTTCGTCTTCATACTGGGCTTGGTCGCAGCACCTTTCCTCTGCGCAGAAATCACCGGGGCATGGTCCACCATGACAGTATCTGGCAACACGTCGCTGCTTATGATTGCCGGATTATTGGTAGGCTTTGGTTCCATCTGGGGCAATGGCTGTACGTCCGGCCATGGCATTTGCGGCCTGTCCAGATTGTCGACCCGCTCATTCGTGGCCGTCGCTGTGTTCATGGCCACCGCCATTATCACCGTCTACATAACCCGCCACATGATGTGAGATCAGCCATGTCCCTGCTTGTACAATTTATCATCGGCCTCTTCTTCGGTTCTGGCCTCGTCATCGCTGGCATGTCTGATCCCGCCAAGGTTCTAAACTTCCTTGATCTTGCCGCTATCCCCTCAGGCAATTGGGACCCGAGTCTCGCCTTCGTCATGGGCGGAGGCGTCATCGTCACCTTCATCGGCTACAAATATGTGTTGAAGCAGCAGTGTCCAATTTTCGATACATCGTTTCACTTGCCAAAAGCCAACAAGATTGATCTCCCGATCATCATCGGCCCCGCCATCTTTGGCATCGGCTGGGGCCTTGCAGGCTTCTGCCCCGGCCCCGCGTTCACGGCCTTGGGCACCGGCTCTATCAGCGCAATCATCTTCGTCGTCGCTATGCTGGCGGGCATGGTCGGCGCGCGCCTCTTGGCACTAAAGGCCAGATCGCACTATGCTTCCCACTCCACGTGATGTGAACCTGGCCCATCCACGCGCTCAAACCTGTGTGCACCAAAGAAATCCCGCTGCGCCTGAATGAGATTGGCAGTGCCTCGTGCTTGCCTGTAACTATCGAAATAGGCCAGCGCAGCAGATAAGGCCGGAACCGGCAACCCTGCCAACGCTGCATCAGCCACCGACTTCCGCAAGGCTTTCTGTTCCGCCGAAATCATTGTCACGAACTCCGGTGTCGCAAGCAGATTTTGAACGCCTTTGCGCTTGGCGAGAGTTGCCGTGATCACATCCAGGAACTGCGATCGGATAATACAACCTGCCCGCCAAATCTTGGCGATTTGCCCCATGGGCAAGTTCCAGTTGTATGTATCTGAGGCCGACTGCAACACAGCAAAGCCCTGAGCGTAAGCACAGATTTTCGCGGCATAAAGCGCTGACTCACATTGGCGCAAATAAGCCGCCTTGCTGACAGGCGACAAATGGCTCCGACGTTGTCCATAAAGTTCCTGTGCAACAACCCGCTGGTCTTTCATCGACGACAGCACCCGCGCTGCGACTGCTGCTTCAATCGAACTGGCGGGCACAGCCAGTTCCTGCGCCTCAATCACCGACCATTTGCCCGTACCCTTTTGTCCGGCCTTGTCGAGGATCATGTCCACCAGCGGCTTGCCCGTCGTCTCGTCGGTTTTCTGCAATACCTTGGAGGTGATCTCGATCAGATAGGAATCAAGCTTCCCCTTGTTCCATTTCGCAAACGTCTTTCCAATCTCGTCCGCTGGCATGCGCAATCCGTCGCGCATGATGCCATAGACCTCGGCGATCATCTGCATATCGGCATATTCAATACCATTGTGAATCATCTTCACAAAATGCCCGGCTCCATCCGGCCCCATCCAGGCGCAGCACGGTTCTTTTTTATACTTGGCTGCGATCGCAGTGAGTACTTTCTGAACGCGCATGTACGATGCTTCAGTCCCACCCACCATGATCGAAGGACCATGACGTGCCCCCTCCTCACCACCCGATATGCCCATGCCGATGAAGCGAAGCCCTGAATCGTTCAGCGCCGCATCCCGCCGCACCGTGTCGCGGAAATTCGCGTTGCCAGAGTCGATGATGATATCATCTGCATCCATCAATTCGCGCAAATGCGTGATCTGCTCATCGACAGCTTCACCCGCTTTCACCAACACAATTACGGGGCGCGGCTTCTCAATGGCATCAACAAGCTCCGCATAGGTCTTGCAGGGAATGATAAGGTCCGCCAGTTTTCCGGCACTGGCCATGAATGCATCAGTGACGGCGGATGTGCGGTTATAAACTGCTACGCGAAAGCCCTTCTCGGCGATGTTGAGCGCCAGATTGGCCCCCATCACACCCAGACCAATCAAACCGATTTCAGCTTTCATCACAGGCTCCTAACGCAAAATATTATGCCGCACATCAAACACAGTGTGGAAGATGCGCCCGTCAAACATTTTCACAAGCTCGCCGGTCACTTCCCGGCTCTTCATGCGCACGTCTGACTTCATGGCTTCTTCAATGCCAGCCATATCAGGATAAGTTATGGCGAGCACCATGGCATAATGCGGGTCTGGGGTGTCAGAATCCGTTTGGCGCAGCACCCGCACTTCCGTGGCACCGGGAAATTGCGACCACAAGGGAACCAGTCGATCCTTTACAAAATCCGCAAAGGCGTCGTCACAGCCGGGCTTGACCCGGCCTTCAAAGAAGGCACAGCGGATATACATGATGGTTCCAGAAAATATTGGCGTGGTGTGATGCAAAATCCCTCATCCGGCCTGTCGGACACCTTCTCCCACCAAGAGGGGCGGGAGAAGGCTCATTCAATCAGCCTTCTCCCGTTTCTTCTAACGGGAGAAGGTGCCCGAAGGGCGGAT
>CAXTLE010000263.1:0-4657 GCA_964244855.1 uncultured Aestuariivirga sp.
CTTCAGAGGCGCTTGCGAGATCCACCAGTTGCGCACGTGCCGCCGCTTCCCCTTTGGTTTGACGCAGGAGACTGATGAGAGCCGCAGCTGAGGCTTTGTCATTGGGCTTGGCCGACAGGTCGGTCCTGAGTTCTTTTTCGGCGTCGTCGGCACGACCGTTCTTGATCAGGAACAAAATCAGTCCTGACTTATATTGCTTTTGTTCGGGGAATGATTTTACAATTTCCCGGATAACGCTTTCCTGGCCTTTGATGTCCTTGCGCTTCTCAAATACTTTCAACTTCACAAGAAACAAGCCAAGTGCGGGAGAATTTCCTGCCTGGGTTTTTTCGGCAGTTGCCAGTGCTGCGTCGTCGTTCCCCTCGGTCAACTGCAGCGATGCCAAAACAATGTTGGCGTCTACGTGCAAGGGATTGATGCCCAATGCTTTGTCTGTTTCAGATCGCGCACCTTTTGCGTCATTTAACTTCAACAGGATCACTGCTTTCACAGCAATGATGTCCGGATTGTTTGGCTCTTTATCATTGGCATAGTTGATGTTTTTCAGTGCTGTAGCAAAATCACCTGCAACCATGTTGAATTTGGCGAGCGTCTGATAGGCCTTCACGTGGTTCGGATTGATTTCTATAACCTTGTTGAGATCACCCATCATGGCAGACCAATTTTGGGCGTGCTCTTCAACCTGTGCCATTCCAAACCACGATTCGGCGTGGTCTTTTTTTATTTTCAGGGCGTTCCGAAACTCGACGGAGGCGCGTGCAAAGTCCTGTTTATCCAGCAAGGCCTTGCCGCTATCGTAGTAGCCTTGGGCTTTTTCTTCGGGCGTACTGCATGCGACAAGCAGCAAAGCCAGACACGCGGCAGTCGCCGGAAACAGCATTTTTGACAGTTTCGTTTTCATGTCTTCTACCTCTTAAAATTTCAAAATAATTTGGCTATCGGCGTGTTTACTCAAGGTGGCACGAAGCGTGGCATTTCATTCATGGCGAGCTCCATAAAGCGCTTCAGACGATCTTCCGCCCCCTTGATGTCGTTGCCGTCAATAGGGCTTGTGACGCGTATTAATGCACCGTCGGAGCGGCCACGAATGATCGAATCCCAAACTGTATAGCCTTTTGCCACATAGTCATTTGTGATGCGGCGTCCTCTTTGTTCAAACCAGTAGTAAACAAGTTGGCGTTCTCTTTCTTTCTGGATGATAGCACGATTTACCACTAGCTTTTCACCGGGCAGTGAAGAAATATCTACGTTGACCTGCTCCCATTTTGACACTTCCCAGCCGCCGGCAGGAATGCAAACTTCAGGTGAGTGGATGCCACTGCCTTCGGTCTGTGAGATGTAATAGGAGATCAACAAATTAACTGGTGCGCGGTCTGTGCCATTTGGATTGTTGAAGTCAGCCATCAGATAGTCATCTGCGCCCAGCACACGCTCTGTGTCGAAGTTCAGAAATTGTTTTTTACCTGTCCATCCTGCCAATTCCATTGGGAATGTATCGAGCGTGTTGCGCTGCGGATGATTTGAAACCCGGGATAACAGTGAATGAGACACCAAGATGGCCAGCGCCAGCATTATTGCGCTTAAGGCCATAGACCGTGTTGCCGACACATTGGCCAAGGCTTGAATCTTGCCGCCCATCCCGTTCATGCTGACATCTATCGCGTCGGCAATCGGCTTGCCGCTACCATTTATCCACTGAAGGCAGGAAGCCAGCAAGAACAGCAACAAAATACAAACGGCAAATATCACCCAACCTTCGAACAGGTGCAGGAAGCCCTCAGCTTGGGCAATACCATAGCGATCGACGAGAAAACCGATAATGCCAATTCTGGCACTGTTCATGAATATTGTTATGGGAATAGTGGAGAGGAAAATCAGACATTTGTGCCAGCTTGGGCCGCGGTAAAGTGTGGCGAACAGAAATCCGAAGCTCATGAGCGGAAACAGGTAGCGAAGGCCGCTACAGGCTTCGGCGACCTGCAATTGGTAAGTGCCAAGGTCAATAATGTTGCCTTCAAGAAATACGGGAACGCCAAGTAGTTTTATGATTTGGACGCCAATTTGCGATGACCAAAACTGCAGTTTGATTGAAAGCGGCCAATAGATGAAACTCGGTAGCGGCAACATAAAGCCGAGATAGACCCAAGCCGGCCACAACGGCACTGAGGAACGCAGGCCCAGCAACAATACCCCAATTCCAGCGACGGCGACCAACATGCCATAGGTCACAATGTCAGCAATGCCCGCCATATTGCCAAAAAGGCCGAGGAGAATTCCAGCGAGAACAAGAGCCAAAGCGCCGATGTTGGGCTTTGATGTGCTTGAGGGGTCAGCTTTCTCATAACGCTTGAGAGCGATCAATAGAGCAATCAGGGGTATGATGTAGCCGTGGCTATATTCTGGCCTTTGCCACGCCGACAGCAATGACTGGATTCCAGTCCAATAAAACACAAGCGCGAAACTGAGTGTCAGTCCCAGCAATAGAATGCCGGGTATGTGTCCGCTCGTCCTTTTGATCATCATTAGATATTTCTCACCGGAGAAGTGGCAAAACAACTCAAAACCAATCAGTATTTTCCCCACTGCACTCTGCTCGGACAGGTTTCGCGGGTGATCCCCAAAACAATATAAGTGTTTTGAATCCAAATGGCACGTGCTGAGTGGGCATTGAGTTAAGGCCCTTTGGTTTCGACTGCTCTCGCACAATGCAAGCCAAGGTTGGTGTCGAAAACTCGATTCATAAAATTTTAAATAGGTTTTAAGTCGTATTTATATAAGATTTTAAGGATAATAATCCTTGACACTGGATTAAGATGATGTGAAATTGTTCGATGACCAAGGCGTTAACAGGGAGTTCTACGATGAAAGCAGTCCGCAACACTTTATTGGCCACGTTGGCATTGACAGCTTTTTCGGCTGTTGAGGCGAAGGCCTTACCCATTACGTTTGACTTCTCAACTGTTGCACATGTTGCAACAGGCAGCTTGACCTATACCGTGGGAGGGCTCTCTGTGACAGCGGCGGCCGGTTCGCCAACGGCTCTGGTGAATGCACGTGTGAATGCGGGTGACAAAAACAAGGGTGGATTGGGTGTCACGAATGCACCAGGAGACAACGGTGCGGTGGACGGTTTTGGATTCAGCGATTTGCTTAATCTTGTCTTCTCACATCGGGTGAAACTGATCAGCGCCCGCTTTGCGGAAGTCGATAAAAATGACGACTACAACTTTTACACGCAAGCAGGATTTCAATGGCATCGTGACTTGCCTTATAATTTTTTCGTTAATAATTTTGGGGGTCCAGTAGGGAGCAAATTTGGATTCGGTGCTTCCGAGGGCAATGATGATTATCGGTTGCGATCCATCACGGTGTCGCCCATTCCGCTTCCCGGTTCTCTTATCATGTTGTTAACAGGGTTGTTGGGCGTGGGCACTCTTGCCCGGCGCAAATCCAAGATAAATTGAGTCATCCTCACATATAAAGAGAGCCTCCAAACCAGGTTTGGAGGCTCTTTATTATATATTTGAAGTCTGAGCTATCAAGCAGACTTGCTGCGGCGGCGGCCAAGTGCGCCGATGCCGAACAGGCCGGTGATCAGCAACATGGCTGCCGGTGGCAGTGGAACGGCTGATACCGTGACCGAGCGGATTTTGTAATCCGACGTGTCTGCAGTTGCACCAAATCCGAAGTATGAACCAATAACACCACCGCCTGCGAACAAATATTGTGCCAGCGGGAAAGGTGTCGGCGCGGAGAACGAATATCCGGACGTTGTCCAGAAATCAAAGACGTCGTTGCTGTCAACACGGGCGAAGCGAACCGACTTAAGCTTCACGGCTTTGTTGAATTTAAGAGCAACAAGATCATTACGTTTATTTGCGCCATCAATGTCGTGACTTGTGTCACCTTTGTCGTTCAACTCACCGAGACCACCACCATTAACGTCAGTCGTGTGCTTGGTCTGGGTTAGTTTGCCCGCACCAAGAATGTTACGGGCATTGTCTGTGGCCAAACCAGAGGCAGTAACCGTGAAACCATCCTTGGTGAAAACCAAGAAGTCAAAAGTGGTTTTTCCGTTGCCCGTCAAACCAAAATCAATGGTTGTTGTGAGTGCAGATGCTGAAGTAGCGGACAAAGCCGTCGCAATGGCCGCTGCTGTGAGAATTTTCTTGCCGTATGTCATAATCCTACCTTTTAAAATGATTGCCAAAATACCAAAACTACGTTTGCCTATCTGGACCCCGCCGGGGATTTCGCTGAAATTTGTGACAAAGTCAAAGCATTTGCTTCACTTTTTTTTAATCATCGAAGTAAATTACGGGTGTTGCGCCAAAGCCGCACCCAGGTTTCTAAACACCTGCACAACTTGTCACCTAACCCACTGAATTATATTAATTTTATTGACCGCTCGCGTTTTGGAAAACAGCGAAAACACTTTTGCGAGCGTTAACCATGTTTAGCAAAACCTTGCTGGTAAATGGCTTCGGTATCAGCAAGACGTTTCTGCAAAATCAAATTTGAACAAATCAGCATGACGACTCAATCTTGAGTCGTCAAAAAAAACGGCCCCAAAACCAGATCGGTTTTAGGGCCTTGATCATTAAGCGCAGTTCAGAATTCAGGCAGATTTCGTCCGACGACGACCCAACGCGCCGAT
>CAXTLE010000264.1:0-4655 GCA_964244855.1 uncultured Aestuariivirga sp.
CGCCGTTCAAGATGGTGGAATTCGACATCATGTATGGCGAAGGCATTTCCAAGGTCGGCGAATTGGTTGACCTTGGCGTGGTGGCCGGCGTGGTTGAGAAGTCTGGCTCCTGGTATTCTTACAGTGGTGAGCGCATCGGGCAGGGGCGTGACAATGCCAAGGCCTTCCTGAAGGCAAACCCCGACATGGCAAATTCGATTGAAGCGGCGATCCGCGGGAATTCATCCGTGCTGGCGGCCAGGATTTCTGACAAGACCAGCAGCAAAAATGATGATGCGGATGATTGATTTGGTTTCCGCTTACTAACCCTGACGGGTTGGCATCTGCGTTCTGAATGAAACGTCTCGCGACGACCTTTGTTCAAAGGTGCTGCGTTCCCGTCCCGGCGAGGATCAGTGTTGCCCCACAGCCTCGCTCTACGGTGCCTCCGGACTCCCCAGTCCGGGGGTGCTTTTGTTTTGCAAGGGAGGCTTGATGCTGAGAGCATCACGCCTTAAACAGCGCCGGACTTTCATTTTCAGGACGACGTGATGACGAGCCTTGCGCAAATTCGATCCACCTTTTTGGACTTCTACAAGACACGGGGCCATGAGGTGGTGGCGTCGTCGCCGCTGGTGCCGCGCAATGACCCGACGTTGATGTTCACCAACTCCGGCATGGTGCAGTTCAAGAACACTTTTACGGGCATGGAAAAGCGGTCCTATTCGCGTGCAACGTCAGCACAAAAATGCGTAAGGGCGGGCGGCAAGCACAATGATCTCGACAATGTGGGCTATACGGCGCGACACCACACTTTTTTTGAAATGCTGGGAAATTTCTCGTTTGGTGATTACTTCAAACCGGATGCAATTGAATGGGCCTGGTCGCTGATCACTGGTGAATATGGCCTTCCGAAAGACAAGCTGACTGTCACGGTTTATCATGATGACGATGAGGCTTTTGAGCTGTGGAAGAAAATTGCAGGTTTGCCTGACAGCCGCATCATCCGGATTCCGACCTCGGACAATTTCTGGTCGATGGGCGATACGGGGCCTTGCGGGCCGTGCTCGGAAATTTTCTATGATCATGGCGACAAGATTCCTGGCGGCCCGCCAGGCAGTGCGGATGCTGATGGTGACCGCTTTATTGAAATCTGGAATCTGGTGTTCATGCAGTTTGAGCAGGTGTCGAAAACCGAACGCCTGAACTTGCCGCGCCCGTCGATTGATACGGGCATGGGGCTGGAGCGCATTGCGGCTGTGCTGCAGGGCACGCATGACAATTACGAAACTGATTTGTTCCGGGCGCTGATTTCGGCGATTGTGGAACGCACAGGCGTTTCGGCGACTGGCAAAAACAAGGCGTCGAATCGGGTGATTGCCGATCACCTTCGCGCGTCATCCTTCCTGATTGCCGATGGTGTGCTGCCGTCGAACGAGGGCCGCGGCTATGTGCTGCGCCGAATCATGCGGCGCGCCATGCGCCATGCGGAACTGTTGGGCATGAAACAGCCGCTGATGCACAAACTGGTGCCGACGCTGGTGCGCGAAATGGGTGCGGCTTACCCTGAATTGCAGCGCACGGAAGCGCTGATCACTGAAACTTTGTTGCTGGAAGAAAACCGTTTCCGCAGGACCCTGGAACGTGGACTTAAACTGCTGGATGAAGAGTCGGCTGGTCTCAGCACGGGTGATGTGTTCAAGGGTGAGACCGCCTTCAAGCTTTACGACACCTATGGCTTTCCACTCGATCTCACGCAGGATGCGCTGAAGTCCCGTGGGGTCACGGTTGATACAAAGGCGTTCGAGGCGTCGATGGAACAGCAACGGCAAGATGCGCGCAAGGCCTGGAAGGGCACTGGCGACGCCAAGTCAGAATCGATCTGGTTTGATTTGCGCGAAAAGCATGGGGCTACGGAATTCCTGGGTTACGATACTGAAGTGGCTGAGGGTCTTGTGCTTGCACTGGTGCGCGATGGTGCAGCCGTAGGCGCACTGGCCACGGGAGAGCAGGGTGCTCTCATCGTCAACCAGACGCCGTTCTATGCCGAGTCCGGTGGCCAGACGGGTGACCATGGAGTCATCAAAACGGCTGATGGTGGGGTGTTCCGTGTGACTGATACCCTGAAGCGTGTGAACGACGTGTTTGTGCATATGGGTGTGCTTGAATCCGGTGCCATAAAGGCTGGTGATGCTGTGGCACTTACCGTGGACAACACGCGGCGCAGTGGCAATCGGCAGCACCATTCGGCAACACACCTGTTGCATGAGGCGCTGCGCACAAAATTGGGAGCGCATGTGGCGCAAAAGGGATCGCAGGTTGATCCTGATCGTTTGCGCTTTGACTTCTCGCATACAAAGCCGATGTCAGATGATGAGATCGCTTTTGTTGAGGCCATGGCGAATGACATTGTGTTGCAGAATGACGCTGTGAATACGCGCCTGATGAGTGTTGATGATGCGATTGCCGAGGGTGCGATGGCGCTGTTTGGCGAGAAGTATGGCGATGAAGTGCGGGTTGTTTCGATGGGTCGCAACGCCGATGGTGCGTCCAAGCCGATCTACTCGCTCGAACTTTGCGGCGGTACACATGTGCGGCGCACGGGTGATATTGGCCTGATCAAGATCGTGTCGGAAAGTGCTGTGGCAGCAGGGGTGCGGCGCATGGAGGCTTTGGCTGGTGCTGCGGCGCGGGCTCATCTGGTGGAGCAGGATCGCCGGGTTACGGCGGCGGCGGCGCTGTTGAAGACATCAACTGCAAATGTGATCGAGCGCATTGAAGCACTGATGGATGAGCGGAAACGCCTGGAAAAAGAACTGACGGATTTGAAGAAGTCGACGGCCTTGTCGTCGTCGAAACCAACGGTCGAAATAGTTGGTGATGTGCAGTTTTCATTCCGCATCATCAGCGGGTTGGATCCGCAGGATTTGAAGCCGTTGACGTTGAAGGATTTGAATACAGTTGGTTCCGGGGTTGTTGCAAACGTGGCAATTTCTGCGACCGGAACTGCCTCTATCGTGACCGGTGTTTCGTCTGATCTTGTCGGGCGGTTTGATGCGGTGGCACTGGTGCGGGCTGCGGCTGCGGCTGTGGGCGGCAAGGGCGGTGGTGGCAAGCCTGACATGGCCCAAGCGGGTGGACCTGACGGAAATAAGGCCGCAGATGCCGTGGCGGCGGTGAGGGGCATGCTGGCGTAATCATGCCCGACAGGTCGGCCGAGGAGCGGCGTCATGGAGTGGCAAGTTTCCAGTCAATGGGCGTCATTCCTTGGGTTTTCAAAAAATCATTGGTTTTGGAAAATGGTCTTGATCCAAAAAAGCCATTGTGCGCGGACAAGGGAGACGGGTGGGCCGATTTGATTACGCAATGCTTGGTGGCGTCGACAAAGGATGCTTTTTTCTGTGCGTAGTTGCCCCAAAGAATGAACGCCACAGGATGGGGCAGGGCGTTCACCTGTGTAATCACTGCGTCGGTAAAACGGTCCCACCCCTTGCCGGCATGAGAGGCAGCACGATTTGCTTCTACGGTGAGAACCGAATTCAGCAGCAAGACACCTTGTTTGGCCCAAGCCTCCAGATGGCCGTGTAAGGGCGGTTCCAACCCCAGATCAGATTTCATCTCCTTGAAAATATTGACAAGGGAGGGCGGCGGACGCACGCCAGCGCGCACTGAAAAACACAAGCCATGCGCCTGTCCTTCGCCATGGTAGGGATCCTGACCGAGTATGACCACCTTTACCTGTTGAAGTGGTGTTGCATCAAGGGCGTGGAACCACTCATTGCCCTTGGGATAAATAACTTTTCCATCAGCTTTTTCCCGCTGCAGAAAAGCCCTGAGATCGGTCATGTATGGCTTGGAAAACTCTTGTTCCAAGGGCGAAAGCCAACTGTCATGAAGTTTGATCACGACATTAACTTGCCCGACAGCCAAAATATCGGGCAAGATCTTTTATGTGCGACAGCAATGAGTAATCACTCAGTAGATATCGGCGTGTCGTTGTTATCGTCTTGAACCAGACCGAAAATAGCAAGAGCAGCAACTCCTGCAATGAACACACCAGCTGCTACAGGTGGCGGAATTTCGCTGGGTGGCGGACCGCCAGCAACAGGTGTGATTCTGGTTGTTTCGAAATTACCAATTGCGGCTTCATTGACCTCTTCACACATGCCACTATCTGACACTGTTGTAACGGAGCCAGGCTTCAACACAACACGGCAGGGTTTTTGCTTATGGTTTTGGGTGAAGCTCAAAGTCGCAGTGCTGTCATCGCCCACAAATATCTCGGTCCCCGACTGAAGCATCGTATCGCTTTTGGCGGGCACGAACCCTTTGCCCTGATTCACGAGAACTTTGCCTGAAATAAATTCCAGATGGGTTCCTTTTGGCTCTGCAGCAATTGATGCTCCGCTCAGGAAAAATGGCAAGGCACAAACAGCATAGAATATAGTGCGCATAACTACTCCTCAGACTTACAAAGTAATAGAGTGAGCCGACCCACAAATAACATTACATATTTTGGAAGGCTCGAAAATCAAAAAATACTATCCAATGCAATCTGTGGCGTTCCCGCAACTATCCGCGCAGGTAGTCTAACAGGGCAGCGATGTCGCCATTGTTGCGATTGATCACCCCCACAAATGTTGATCGCATCTGTCCGGCCAACCACACTGAAGCCA
>CAXTLE010000265.1:0-4647 GCA_964244855.1 uncultured Aestuariivirga sp.
TAGCTGCTCGTGTGTATGGTTGCGCACAATATCCGCCACGACGCCATTGTCACGCTGGTCATCAAAATTGCGATCTGCTCGCGCCGTGATGATTTGGTCAAAGGTTCGCAGGAGAAAACCATTGCCTGATGCGACATAGTAAGCGCGGCAAAACTGATAAATCCTTGATTTGAATTCCATCCAACTGCCATGGCTTAGGATCGCGTCAAGCGACGCCCTCATGAGCTTGACGTGATCACCCGAAACGTGCCGTGCTGCCAAAGCGGCAACACCAGGTTCCAAAACAAGTCTCGCTTCAATTGCTTCCATAAACGAAGGTTTGTGTGGCACCTCGCTACCTATACCTGAGTCCAAGCGCTCTATGATTTGCGGTGCATGTTCGGAAAGCCATGTGCCAGACCCCACCTTGCGGGAAATGAGTCCGGTCTCGTTCAATATTAATAGTGCATCCCGTACCTGCTGGCGCGAGGCACCGAATGATTCCGCCAACTTCCTTTCGTTGGGCAGTTGGGCACCCGGCAAATAGCGGCCATTGCGAATGGCCTCTATTAACGCCGCACTGATGGTCGAAGCTGTGACCACCTGTTGGTCGCTTCGATCAGCAGCCATATTCTCAATCTCAGTCATTCATTTCCTCGATCTTCATGTGTGTTGCCCATAGGCGCGATCGAGCCGTAATTTCAAATCGGTCATAAAACCAGGCGTAATCGCCGCATCATGCGCCAGTGAATGCCACAGCGGCACGGAGTTAACATAAGAGCGCATGCCCGTGAGTCCCTCCTCTGCTTGCACCCAATTCAGGCCCATTGCTTGCGGACGCACATCCAGGCCGATGGTGGCAATGGCGTCCATCATTTCATCCGCGCCGTTTTCATGCAGCATGGAGCCGACGATTATGCCGAGGCCAACGGGTTGCCCATGAAGGAACTTCTTGCCCGTCTGCTTTTCCAGCGTGTAAAACAGAAAATGATCGGTGCCTTCGATGTGACGCGGACACCAGCCGGTGCCGTGGAAAGTCGTTCCCCATTTCAGTCCGTCTACAAGTACATCAATGCCCGCATCAGTCATATTCTTGATGCCATCAATGTTTTTCAGAATGGCATTGACCTTTGACAGTGATTGCTGTGCTAGCCCATCGTCATACGGCCATTTGGCTTCAATCTTTCCACTATCGCGTGCATATTGCCAATCAAGCACGCCGGTATGAAAACAGAGAATGTCACCGATGCCGGACCAGTTCAAATGGCGTGGAGCTGCCCGCAATACATCATAGTCAATGAAAACGCATTCCGGTACGGCATAGCCACGATAGATGACTTTACCATTCTCACGCACACCTGAGCGGTGCGAGTAGACTGCATTGACCGAAAGCGCCGTGGGTGCTTGGAAAAACGGGAAGTTGCGCCGCCAAGCAAAATATTTCGCAACGTCAAGCGCCTGTCCACCGCCAAGGCCGATGATGGCGCGGATATCTTTCAAGCCGGCAGCGTCGCGATCAAGATCAACCTGCTCGATCGAGTCTGCCAGATAGACCTGATAGTCCGCCCCTTCAAACTCATGTTTGAACATGTCCCAGAGATCCGGCATCGTGACGATGAGGAAGGGCGGATTGACAAAGTTCTTGAACTCTCCAATGAGCCCACGACCCATCACTGTTGGGAAACCGTAGTCAAGGCAGGCGTTGCACATGGTGGGTCCTTTCAGATTGTTGCATTCAGTCCGTTATCGACGGCCATGCAGAGGCTGGAGCATCGAGCATGAAGCAAAGAATTCATCCCTTGATCGCTCCTGAAGACAGGCCAGACACAAGAGCGCGTTGCGCGACTACGGTCAGAATGGTGATGGGAATTATGGCAAGCGCCGAGGCCGCAGCCATTGGCCCCCAATCCAGATTTCTGGTGCTGATGAAGCCCGCGATGAAAACGGGCAGTGTCTTGGCGCTGTTACCAGCCAGCATAACGGGTATAAGAAATTCATTCCAAGCCAACAAGGCCACGAATATGGTCGTCGCTGCCATGCCAGGTAAGATCAAAGGCAGCACCACATGAATCAGAATTTGCCAGCGCCTTGCGCCGTCAACAGCTGCGCTTTGTTCCAGAGCGATAGGAATTTGCTCGACAAATGAAATCATCAGCCAAACTGCAAAGGGAAGATTTACGGCCGCATACATAACAATCAACATGAGGTGATTGTCATAAAGCCCCAACTGCGAAATGATCTGGAAGAGCGGCACCATGATCACAATGGCAGGAACTGCGCGGATCAATACGAGACCAACTTCAAGTGACCCACGGCCCCGGAACCTCGGCGAACGGGCCAGCGCATAGGCGGCCAATGTGGCGATGAAAACACAGAGCAAGGTTGAGACCAACGTGATCACCACCGTGTTCACACAAGTTTGCCAAAAACCGCGTGTGTTAAAAATCGCATCATAGTTCTTCATTGTTGGCACGAAGCTGAAGAATTTTGGCGGGAACACAAAGGTATCGTCGCGCAGCTTGATAGAAGTTGATATTGTCCAGTAAACAGGAAACAAGGCGATGATGCTGGCGAACAGTAAGCCGAAATAGCTCAACCCATTAGCCAATTGTTTGCGGGATTTGGGTTTCATTTCGCATACTCCGTGGCCCGACGCCACATCACATAGATGGGTGCCACCAAAACCACCATCAGAACACCAAGGGCGGCTGCGCGTGAAATCTGGAAGAATATAAAACCAGTGTTGTACGTCAACATGCCAAGCGTCTGTGTGGCTGTGCCGGGGCCACCTTTGCCTGTCAGTATGAAGATAAGGTCAAACATTTTCAAACAGTCAATAATGCGGATCATGGCAATCACCAATAAGACCGGCAACAGGGATGGGAACGTGACATAGAAAAATATCTGAGCCGCCCGCGCGCCATCAATGCTTGCAGCTTCCCGTGGGCCTTGTGGTAAACCCGCCAATCCCGCCATCGTGATCAGCATCACGAAAGGTATCGATTGCCAGCTGTCGACGATGGTAACAGCCATGATCGCGGGCCAGCGCCAGCCAAGCCAATTGGGGCCATGAATGTTAATTTGAGCGAGTGCCCAGTTGATGACGCCGAGATCAGCATCAAACAGGAAGCGCCACATCAACCCGACAGCGACGGGTGTAAGCAACATGGGAATAATCAAAACGGTTCGGAAAAACTGTGTGCCCGCTAGATTGCGGTGGAGCAGAACCGCAAGACCAATTCCCAAAGGAATTTGCACCACGAGGGCTAAGCCGATCAGGATCAACGTGACCCAAATCGATTCCCAGAATCGCGGATCAACAAAAGCCTGAATATAATTTTCAAAGCCAATGAAGCGGGCAGGCACAAAAGCGCCAAGTGTTTCATTGCGGAAGGAAAGGTAAATCGCACCAATGATGGGCAAGGCGAAAACTGCAATCAGCATCACCCATGTCGGCAGCACCAGAATTTCGGCAAGCCGCGCATTGGCAGTTTCAATACTCTTGGACCGTCCACGGTTCGGCGTTGGCATTTCTTGGCACTCTGGAAATGAAGGGGTGCAGCTTAACCGCACCCCCATTGTTGGCTGACCGTATTACTTAGCGTTCTCTTGCGCGAGAATTGGTTTTTCAGTTTCCTGAAGCGCATCAAGACCGGCCTTGACATCAACCGAACCACTCATAATGCCAGCCAATGCGTCGACGGCTGCCTTTTCAAATTCCGGCCAGACGCGAATTTGCGGATAGCGTTCAATGCGCGTGCCTTCTGGAATGTCGAGCACCGGCAAGTATGAATACTTGGCAACAAGTTCTGGATCAGAGGTGATTGATTTGCGGCCGATGGCTGCCGCACCTGCGTTGAGATAATTCTTGGCGTTCGACTTGCCAAGCACAAACTCAAGGAACTGCCAGGCCACTTCGGGGTTTTTGGCATCTGATGGAATACCGATATTCCAGCCCGCAAGGTGGGTTACATCAGCTACACCTTTAGGCATGGGTGCTGTGCCAATCTTGCCAGCGTGCTTCTGGTTAGCAGGATCGGACAACATGCCCCAATAGCCTGAGTATTGTACCATAGCACCGATATCGCTTGAGAAGAACTTGATGGTTGCATCATCACTTGAGGCCGAAAGAGCACCTTCAGGCGCATAGGCCAACATGTCTTTCAAGAACTGTGTGCCAGCCACTGCTTCCGGCGTGTTGACAGTCGGGTTGTATTTATCATCATAGAGGTGGCCACCGAAGCTCCACACCATTGTCATCCACCACCACGAGACATTTGATCCAAATCCAAAAATTGCGCCAGCACCCTTGCCGGATTCCTTTACGGCCTTGGCATTGGCTTTGTATTCATCCCACGTTTTGGCTGGCTTCAATCCGAGCGCGTCATAAATGTCGGTGCGGTACCACTGGATGAAGGGTTCGGTGGAAAGCGTCAGGCCAAGGGTCTTGTCTTTGTACTTTCCATAGTCCTGCTGACTCTTGCCGAAATCTGAAATGTCATAGTCCTTCGACGCCGCAATCTTGTCATCGAGTGGCATCATTGTGCCAGATGCACCAAAGGGCGTAAGGAATGAATTGTCGAATTGCGCCACATCATACTGCCCCTGCTTTAATTGCACAGAGAGCATGAGCTTCTGGTGCATTTCACCGTAGGATACTTCGGTGAC
>CAXTLE010000266.1:0-4644 GCA_964244855.1 uncultured Aestuariivirga sp.
TCAGATATGAATCATTACGCTTAAAATTGATTTAAAATTGTGGGGGGATGTGGGGGATTGCAGCTTGCGTGGGTCAGATCGGCAGATATCTGCGCCTGGTCGCGGCGGATAATTGCATGGTCTGCGGACGCACATGGTAGAGTCCATCTCCCAGCCGCCACACCTGAGGCACAGTTGCAATGCCGGCAGCTTTTGCCAAATCAACCAAGCGCAGGAATAGTGTTTCGGCCGAAAAATCCGGAAACATGCGGCGCTGAAACGCCGAGGGCCACCATGTGCGGCGGAAAAATGGACCGGGCTTCCACTTGCTGTGCTCTCCCACCGCATGCGGCGATCCCGACAAATCGGTCACGATTCTCTGGGCCGCAAAGGGGCCGGACTGGGCGGCGAAAAACTGGTTGAAGGTTTGGGTTTGTGATGGCGATGATTGGTATGTTCCCGCCAACACCGCCGCCACGCCGGTGATGACCTCGTCCTCACTGCGGGCCACCAGGCTGAGTTGGCCGGACAGAAAGTAATTATGCAGCGGCGATCGAAGCGTTTCGTAGCAGACGGCTGGCTTGCCCAGAGCGTAGGCTTCATTCGCCGTTGTGCAGGACGTGTGCACCAATACATCGCTGGCCAAGATCCAGGCTGCCGCCGGCCCTTCACGCAGCACGGCCACCCGATCGAGGCCCGCAAGCTGGGCTTCATAGGGTTCAATTTTTTCCGTGGGATGGGGCCGCAAAATAATCTTGTGGTCAGGAAATTGAATTTGCAACCGCTTGACCAAGGGAATGGCAGCGGCAAAGTTTGATCGCTCGAAGGCCAGCAGGTCATCCACCCATTGGCGGTCAAGCGGATCGTCAAGATTGATGCGGCCATCGCTGTTCAGGCTTTTGATCAATGCGTCCGCCGTATTCTTGGCTGAATTCACCAGTCCGATATTGGTGTTCACCAGGATGAACCGTCCATGCGCCGTTCTCAGTTCAGCGGCATCCTTGCCATAGACGGCCCGCAATTCAGGCCGCAGAAAATCCCAGCGCGGATTGCCCGTCACAACAAGCTTGTCACGCGCTTCAGGGAATTTTTTCAGCATGACCTCAACATGCTTCTCGCCCAGGCAGAAGATTTTTTCGCAGGCCGCAACACAGCGCTTGTCGACCCAGCGCAGATTGGTCGCCCCCCCGCTAAGCCCCGGCATCTCTTCATCAATCGCCGTGATGGTGTGGCCAAAACGCTGGACGAACTGCATCCGTTCAGCGTCGCCCGGCGTCAGCGTCTTGAATATCCAAGTCCCCCTGGGCATGCGTCCGGCGTTGCCCTGCAACAACCATTTCTGCCCCATGACAACCTCCAAGCCCACCTCCGCAGCGTAAATCGCCGTGAGCAGCCGCGCGTCCAACTCACGCGACGCAATTTCCATGGGCAGGTAGAGGAAGGGGGAGGACATTGACACGTGGCTGTGTTTTCCTGGAAAGATTGACTCGCGGCACTATCCGGGGCGTTCTAGTGGAATTGACGGAAAAGAACAAAGGTGCGGGCACTTTAAGTGTAATTGAACACAAACTTGACTTAGCCAGCATTTTGATTAGGCATCAATAACTGCAAAATCGATAGCCTGAGAGCAAAAGAGCACTTTCACAGATGAATTGGTATCTACACTATCGAATTGCCTATGCGTGGCACAGATTGCGGACAAAGCTGCAAAAACTTCTGCTTCCGCTGGAAGCGCTTTCGCAAAAACACCAGACATCTAAATTGATTGCAGAACATCTGGTCAATGGCGAATTTGAAAGTGCCTTTCGCTGCTACGAGTCCGCCAAAAGAAGTGGCTATGTGGCAACCAGCGCACAGCTATTTGAGTTGTTTGCAGGAAGTGGAAAGCGGGCTGAAGCCTATGATGCGTTCAAGATTTTGCCACTGGCCCGTCACCTTCGCAAAGCCTTTGGCAACAAATATGTTTCGTCCCTCGATGACATTAAAAAAATTCCAACCTCGCAACAGCTTTTGGTTCTCGCCTCCGGTGGTCCGGGGGATGAAATTCACTTCGGTGCATTTTATAGAATGCTACTCGCCCAAACCAAGGCTCAAGTGACCTTCAGTTGTGATCCCAGGCTAAAGGATCTGTTTCAGCGCTCATTGCCCGGTGCCACTTTTGTCGGTGTAAATCGCTTGCACCGATTGTGGAACAAAGACTATGCAAGCAGCCTGAAATCTGCACGCAAGTTGCCAAAACTCTCATTGTACAGAGCGATGGATGACAGCATCTGGGAAACCCGGCACCGCTATTCTGCCGTTGCATTGTTTACCGATCTTCTGGGCGATCTTGAAAGGCAGCGAATCAACGGTGATGTCGGTCACTACTTGGTGCCACCTCAGCATAATTCGCGCCAGGTACCAGCAGGTGTCTTGATCGGATTCTGTTGGCGCAGCATTTTGCTCAGTCCAAAAAGGGATATTCATTATCTGAAAATAGAACAGATGCGGCCATTGCTGGACATGGACAGTGTGCAATTCCTTTGTCTGCAAGCCGGACTTGCGGGGTCGGAACGAGAGTGGCTTCAACGCAATTATCCGGACAAGGTGTCATTGGTTTCGGATATTGACATGCTCAACGACTTTGATCGGCTTTCAGCACTGATCAAGACGCTTGATGCTGTCGTTTCACCTGCAACCTATATTGCAGAATTGGCTGCGGCTATTGGTGTCGAAACCAATCTCCTATCTAATTCTTCGATGAATTTTTACCGCCGGGATATTGCAAAGCGTGATCTGCTCTATCCAAATGTATTTCATTGCGAGCCCGATGTGGTGAGTGCCACAAGCAGTCAAACTGTTGATATTGTTCCCTCGCTGCTCAAACGGCTCTTGCCATTGCGAGCCAAAACCGGAATATCAAACATATGAATGCGCCAATTCCCACCGGACTATCCAAAACCTGTCTGGACGAACTCGATTGCCTTTTGGAAGACATGCAGTCCGTCTCTGAATTGTATCGCCCAACACAATTTTGGGCGAACTGTTCGAAATCAATTGTTGAGGGATTCAAACGCGAGGGCATGGATGAATTCAAGGCTCAGCACGGTTCACGGATGTGGTTTGTGCCAAGTTATGCGAAAGCCCGTGAGGCTCCTGCACGGCGGCTGCGAAGATGGCAGGCTTCAGGAGTGTTACCCAATTACAAGCTGGTACGCCGGCTGGAAGAATATGCCAGTGGACGGGCCATGGCTGTTGCAGATTTTCGTGTTGCAAAAGCTGCGTTTGACAAGCCGCATTCATTTCTCACCCAGGGAGAGTCTGAATTGGGCGGCGGAATGCTGCACAAAATTGATGGTTCAAACCACTCGAAGGCATCACTCAACTATCTGCGTGGGCTAGCTTTCCTGCAAAGGGTACCGGACTATTGGAACGACGAAACAAAGTCCTTCCTCGAAATTGGCGGTGGCTTTGGCAGTTTGGGCGAAATCCTGTTATCAACTCACACCGAAAACAGATTTGTCGATATCGACATTCCGCCAGTCCTCAGTTCTGCTACCTACTATCTCAAAGCCATATTTGGTGCAGAAACGGTCACTTCTTATGTTGATACGCGTAAGCGGGACTTAATTCAACTCGATGAACTGTTGAGGACGAGTCGAGCAGCAACCCTTCCTTCCTGGCAATTGCCAAAACTGCGTGGAACCGTTGATTGCTTTGTCAATTTTGTTTCATTTCAGGAAATGGAACCCGATGTTGTTCAAAATTATATTCGCCTTGTTCAGCCATTGACTCGCAAATATGTACTGTTGCGCAACAGCCGACATGGCAAGAGATTGGCCAGTGGCGCCAACAGCATCGGGGTCAAGCAAGCAACAACGATTGATATGATGATTAACTGGTTTTCTGATTTTGAATTGGTTGCCCGGGACAGCCTTGTGTTTGGTGACGAGTCGCGATTCGGTAATTTCAAATCGGAAGTTGTTGTGCTACGTCGTAAGTAACCTAACTCAAAATCTCCAGGCTGAGCGGCGTACCGCGTTTCACATCTGCTGCCGCCTTGCGCGTTAACACATGTTCGAGCCACTTGGGTGACAGGCCGTGGCCGGGGCGGATGGCGCGGACATTTTGCGCGGTAAAGGCTTCACCTTTTCTGATATCTTCTGTGACATACAAGGAACGTCGGAAGGCGAGGGATTGTTCTTCCTGTGCCGAAGAAGTGCCAAAGCTGATGTGACCCATGGCCTGCCAGGCGCGTTCGGTTTCGATGACGAGGGATTTCAATTCTTGCGGCTCAAGCGAGAAGGTGCTGTCTACACCGCCGTCAGCCCTTGCCAGGGTGAAGTGTTTTTCGATCACCGTGGCACCCAGTGCCACGGCAGCGACTGAGGCTCCCACGCCCATGGTATGATCGGACAGGCCGACCTGCACGCCAAACGCATCGCGCATGGCGGGAATGGTCGCAAGGTTGGTTTTGTCTGGTGTCGCGGGATAGGTGCTGGTGCATTTGAGCAGCACAAGATTTTTGCAACCCGCAGCACGGGCCGCTTTCACGGTTTCATCGATCTCGGCGAGGCTGGCCATGCCGGTGGAAATGATCATGGGTTTTCCCGTGGCGGCAACACGGCGCACCAGTGGCAAATCCGTCATTTCGAAGGAGGCGATCTTGTAAACCGCTGCATCGAG
>CAXTLE010000267.1:0-4643 GCA_964244855.1 uncultured Aestuariivirga sp.
TTTTACGAAGCAAAAACTTCTGCCAACTTGAAAGTGGGGTACTTCACGGAAGACCAACCAAGGTTGAAAATCAGGGACAGCTTGCGATAGAGCAAGCAGTCCCTCTACCGTCATTGCAAATAAGAGTTGGCGGAGGGGGTGGGATTCGAACCCACGGTACGCTTTCACGCACAACGGTTTTCAAGACCGTCGCAATCGACCACTCTGCCACCCCTCCACAAGGGTCACTGGTCGGGCGGCGTTCTGCACCAGGTCGGCTCTTTGGTCAAGTCTAGGTTTTTAAGTGGAGTAGGTTGCGTCTTCGCTGTCGAGGATGGATTTCATTTCGGCAAAATGCACGTGAAACTGGTCACGGTCAGCTTCCCATTCCTGCGCCGTCTTTTCGGCAACGTCGGGGGACATGAGATGGAGTGGTTGTCCTGTTTGATAGGCCAGCACCAGATTACGGCACGAGCGTTCGAGGTAGTAGGTGAGGTCATAGGCTTCGGCCACCGTTGAAGCGCAGATCAGAACGCCGTGGTTGCCCATCATCATGATGGATTTGTTTCCAAGCAGCCGCGCAATACGGTCACCTTCATCGTCGGTGTTGGCCATGCCGCCGTAGCCCATGTCGATGGCCATGCGGTTGTAAAAACGTGCGGTATTCTGGTCGATGGGTTTGATTTCTGGATCGGCCAGTGACGCTATCACGGTCGCGTATTCCGGATGCAGATGAATGATGCAGCGGGCATGGGGCAGGGCGGCGTGCAAACGTGCGTGCAATGACCAGGCGGTGAGGTCCGGCGCGTCGGGGCGCGACATGGTGGATGTGTCTTCGACGTTGAGATGCAGCAGTTCTGATGCGCGGACTTTCGAGAAGTGTCGCCAGCGCGGGTTCATCAGAAAGTTCTTGCCATCGGGCGACGTGGCCAGGCTGAAGTGATTGGCCACAGCCTCGTTCCAGCCATTGCGGGCAGAGAGGCGGAATGCAGCTGCCAAGTCAACGCGCATCTGCCACAGATCAGCCTCAGTGGACCGCGAAGATATGGGCATGACATTTGACATGGAACTGTCTCCTTTGGCCTCCACATTACGACGACACGGAATTGTCAACAACTACGGATTTGCAACGTCTTGTGTCAGACGTCATGTTTCTGCATATGAGTGAAGCTATGGGTGGATTAAAGATTAAGGTTGCGTTTCTGGTGCTTTTGCTTTTGGCGGGCAGTGCTTTTGCACAAAGCTCTGAACTGCGGGGCCTGACATTCATCAAGCGGTTGAAGCTGGCGCGTGCTGGCGATGATATCGCGGCCTTGTCTGTTGCTGCAGATTATGAAAACGGCACCAATGACGCGCGCAAAGATAACGTGGAAGCAGCGAAGTGGTATCGGCAGGCGGCACTGTCCGGCAATATGGAAGCGCAATATCTTCTGTCGAAACTGATTGCCAAGGGCACTCCGGGTCTACCTGTCAATGCTGCTGACGGAATCAAGTTGTTACAATCAGCTGCCGACAAAGGCTATGCGCCTGCGCAAAATGAATTGGGGTTGCGCTACCAAAAAGGTAACGGTGTCGCTGCTAGTTCTGGTGAAGCTGCAAAGTGGTATCAGAAAGCCTCCGATCAAAACCATGTTCCTGCTCACGTCAATCTCGGCCTGTTGCTGGTGAAAGGCGATGGAGCTGCACAGGATTTGCCGAAAGCGCTGGCCCTGTTTCAGAAAGCGGCTGATGCGGGAGATAGCTGGGGCCTCAATAATTTAGGTTCCATGTATGAGATGGGCTGGGGCGCTGCCAAAGACATCGAAAAGGCCAAGCAGTTTTACAAACAGGCGGCCGATAAAGGTAACGCCATGGCGCCTTTGAACCTGAGCCGGCTCGGCGCACTTCAGTAAACCTTAACCACGTTTTCCAACCGAAGCTTTACCTCATGGCGCGATAACGACCCCAGTGTTGCTTTTCTGCACGGCACAGAATGGCCTGAGAAGTGGGGTTTGCTGATGTTGCGTAAAATCATGTCAATTGTAGTGCTGGCGTCTGCGGTGGCACTTGCCGGGTGTTCGTCCCACAAATCTGAAAAGCCCATGGCGGCGAGAAACAGTTTGGGCGAAAGCCTTGCCGGGTTCAATGGCAAGGGCAGTTCATATTACAGTGGCAAGGGTCAAATTCCCCGCGGCGGTGGCCGGTTTTCGGTTGGTAACCCTTATCAAGTTGCTGGAAAATGGTTCACCCCAAGGGCCCAACCGGGTTATGATCGCAAAGGTGCAGCTTCCTGGTATGGCGAAGCCTTTCACCGTCGTAAAACGTCCAACGGCGAATATTTCGATATGGCCATGTTGACGGCAGCGCATCCAACTTTGCCACTGCCGAGCTATGCCCGTGTGACCAATCTTGAGAACGGCAAAGTAATTGTTGTTCGCATCAATGATCGCGGCCCATTTGTTGGAACGCGCATCATCGACTTGTCAAAACGGTCCGCTCAGGCGCTTGGATATCTCAGCAAGGGCAAGGCCAATGTACGCGTGCAATGGATTGGCAATGCACCGCTGAATGATCAGGGCTCGCATCTTGCCATGATGAACCGAAAAGCAGCAGCGGGTGCCGGAATGGGCACGTTGATAGCTGCCGCCGATGGTCCGGCCCGTGGCGGCAACGACGATGTACAAGTGGCAGCAGCGGAACCCCAGGCCGAGGTGCAGCAGGTGACATTCGATGCGCCAAAGCCAAAGAAAAAACCACGCGGCGAAGCACAGATTGTCCAGGTGGCAAGTTTTGCCGACCTCGACGCAGCTGAGCGGGCGCGGGCACAACTCTCTGCCATTGGTCCTGTGCAGGTTTACGAATGGCAAACCGCCAATGGTCCTCTTTACAAGGTACAACTCGGTCCATTCCTGAGTTCGGTGGGCGCTGAAGACGCTTTGGATGCGGTGCGCGGGCAGGGCTATCTCAAAGCCAAGCTGCAAACAGCACGCATCGAACAGGTCGCCTACAAATACTGATCTGGTGGTTTGCTTTCGGGCTGACCAACATATATTCTCCGGCGCATGATATTGCGCCGGATTTTTTTGGTATTGTGTTTAGTCTATGCTCACGCGGCTCAGGCGCAGGAGGCAACTGATGCTCCGCCAGCTTTTGAAACAGCAGCACCCAACGCCATTCTGATTGACGGCAAATCGGGCGAGGTGTTTTTCGAGAAGGCCGCTGACGTTGCCATCCCACCCGCCAGCATGAGCAAGCTGATGACGCAATCGATTGTGTTCGACATGTTGAAATCGGGCGAGTTGAAAGACGATCAGGAATTCACAGTGACTGAAGATGCCTGGCGTCGCGGTGGCTCACCATCCGGCAGTTCGACCATGTATGCGGAATTGAACTCCAAAGTCCGGGTCATCGATTTGCTGCGCGGCGCCATCATCCAATCGGCCAATGATGCCTGCATCACGCTTGCCGATGGCATTGCCGGTTCAGAATTGGCTTTCACCGAGTTAATGCGCAAGAAGGGTGAGAAACTCGGGCTGAAGAACAGCACGTTCAAGAACTCAACAGGATTGCCGGACCCCGGCCATTTGATGAGTGTGCGCGATCTCTCGATTTTGGCACGGCACATTGTTTACGATCATAGCGAACACTACAAACTCTACGCAGAAAGCAAATTCACCTGGAACAAGATTGATCAAGCCAATCGCAATCCGCTGCTGAAAGACTACGCCGGTGCGGATGGTATGAAAACGGGATTCACCAAGGATGCAGGCTATGGCCTCGTTGGTTCTGTGCAGCGTGACGGGCGGCGTCTGATCATGGTGGTGGCGGGTTTGAAATCCGCCAACGACCGCAAGGCCGAAGCGCAGAAATTGCTCGACTGGGGTTTCCGGCAATTCAAGACAGTTGATGTGTTTGAGCAAGACGAAAAAGTGGCCGAAGCTCGGGTGTGGGGAGGCACCTTGAATTGGGTTGAACTGCGCACAGCACAGGCTTTTCAAGTGGCGCTGACACCAAAAGAGCAAAAGAACGTTGAACTCAAGTTGAGCTACACTGGGCCCCTGATGGCTCCCGTAAAGGCGGGAACGGAAGTGGGGAAAGCGCGGGTAATCGTTGGTGGCAAGACCGTGGCGGAGGTGCCAGTGTTGACGGCCGCTGATGTTCCGGCGGTTGACTCGATGGTCGAGAAGGCCTTGGACAGCTTGTCGATCATGATGTTTGGCGGTTAGATGTTTATCACCTTTGAAGGCGGCGAAGGTGCCGGCAAGAGCACGCAGATCAAGCGCTTGGCCCAGCATTTTAAAGAGCAGGGCCGGGAGGTGGTGCTGACGCGCGAACCCGGCGGCACTGCCGCAGCTGAAGAGGTACGCACACTGCTGGTCAACGGCGATGCAGGCAAATGGACCTCCACTGCAGAGGCGCTGTTGAATTATGCTGCACGCGATGCGCATTTGCGCGACGTGATCCGCCCGGCTTTGGCGCTTGGAAGAACCGTTTTGTGTGATCGTTTCATGGATTCGACGCGGGCCTATCAAGGCTATGCCGGGGATTGCCCGATGCCGTTGATTGACGATTTGGAATCGAATGTTGTGGGGCGAACACGACCTGATCTTACGTTTGTGTTTGATCTTGACCCGGCACTAGGCCTGGCCCGCGCGGCAAAACGTGGCGTTGGGATTGCAGACCGT
>CAXTLE010000268.1:0-1752 GCA_964244855.1 uncultured Aestuariivirga sp.
CCGATGCGCAGCAGTTGCAAGTGGGTATTGCCCTTGCTCGACAATGGAATTTCAAAAGTCGAAACACCTGGGACGATGGACTTCCATTTTAGGCTATCAAGCGGCGCATTGTCCAAAAGATTGCAAAGAACTGCAGGGATCTCGGACAGAGTCTGCGAAGACTTTTTAACAGGTGCAGCAGCAATTGCGTCAAGACTTGCCAAAGTGGCGGCGCGGCAGGTGTCGGTTACAGCACGCGGTTCATCATCCTGCATGATCTGGCCGCCAAATGTTTCTGCTTCGCGCAAGGCTGCACGGCATTCAGGACAGTAGGCCACGTGGGTGGCAGCAGCAAAGCCATGGGCTTCGCCCAAAGTGCCTGCGGCAAGAGCAATGATGGTCGCTTCATCAAGGTGGTGGGTAATTTTCACGTCACTGTCTCCAGCAGCTTTTTCATGCGCCTATACGCAAGTCTCATACGGCTCTTTACGGTACCAAGTGGGATTTGGAGCCGCTTGGCAATCTCACTCTGTGGTAAATCTTCCACGTAACTCAGTATTAACAACTGGCGCTGCTCCTCTGGAATCTGGGCCAGCGCTTTCGCCACGTAACCATCTTCCTGAAGGCGCGACAGGGCATCGTCCTGCTGCACTTCGGTTGACTCAGCGTCATAATCGTCAATATCCGTATAAAGTGAGGTTTTCTCCCGCCGCAACCTGTCAATGCGCAAGTTTCGTGCAATGGTGAAAATCCAGGTCGTCACACTCCCACGGTCAGACACATACATGCCCGCCTTGGACCAGACCGCGATCATGGTTTCCTGTACCAAGTCCTCGGCCTGTTCGGAGTTTGCTCCTTTGCGCATCATAAAACTTTTTACGCGCGGTGCATATTGGTCGAACAGCTGGGCGAAAGCAGCCCTGTCCCGAGAATCCGCTATCCGCGTCAACAGTTCGCCTTCAGCCGACATGCCAATTGGCCTCTTCAAAAAACCTGCCAAAGGCGATGCCGTAACCAAGGTAACGTTCTCCTGACGTATATGACCCTCTACGAGGAGTGGCTAAAAACGGATTACTGCAAGCGACGTTCAATCTGCTCATTAAACTCTTTCACGAAAATGCGTTTCTTGCCTTCAAAGGCTTCAATCTTGCCCCAGACAATCCAATGGGTCTTGGTCGCGGTGAGACGACCCCAGGTTTCAGTGCGTACCTCCCATTTGCCGCGTTTCATGGCTTCCGTCCAATGGGTTTCCATTTTGGCTGACAAGGGATCTTTTTCATCAATCGAATAATTTTCCCGGCCGATGCTGGACACAATCAAGCCGTGGGGTTTCAGTTCCTGCGAACCAAAATCATCGACAATCTCCAGTTTGGTCAGACCGGTTTTGGGATCCATCGACGTGACGCGGCTGTGCGACGGTTTCCTGATCTGCCTTTGCGCGACGGGTGTTGCCGCTTCAGGGTCCGCGAAAACCACCGGTTTTTCGGTCAAATTCTTTTTGCGGATGGGGACGGCAATGGTGGAAGCCCCGGCGTAAACCGTGAGCTTCACAGGCTCTGGTGCAGGCCACATCATGGGGAAGTAATTGGTGGAGATCGACACGCGCAGACGGTGACCCTTGGGCACTTTCCAAGCAATATCATCCATCTTGATTTTCATCTGGTAGCGCTTGCCGGGTTCCAATGGCGTTGGATATTCGCGTGACTCGCGCATGCAGAGGTTTTGCAGATGATAAGTGATGCGGCTGACTTCGCCTGTCGGCCATACGTCGTT
>CAXTLE010000268.1:1852-4599 GCA_964244855.1 uncultured Aestuariivirga sp.
GAGGAATAGGCCAGCATGGTGGCGGCCCAGCCCAGATTTTCGTTGAGAAGGGTTCCGCCCTTATAATGGATGTCATCCTCATAACGGTCATCCGTCGAGCAAATGGTCACGATGGCTTTCAGCGCAGACGGGCGCAGGGCTGCAACCTGTAAGGCATTGAAGCCGCCCCAGGAAATGCCGAACATGCCGACTTTGCCGTCGCACCAATTCTGTTTCGACATCCAGTCGATCACTTCAAGGCCGTCGTCAAGTTCCTGCTGGGTATATTCATCCCGCATCAAACCGTCGGAATCGCCGTTGCCTCGCATATCAACGCGAATGCAGGCATAGCCATGTCCCGCCATATAAGGGTGAGTCAGGGCGTCCCGGGTCGTGGTACCGTCGCGCTTCCGGTAGGGCAGATATTCCAGAAGGGCCGGAACCTTATTCTTCACGGCATCCGTGGGTAACCACAGGCGTGCCGCCAGTTTTGTCCCGTCTTTCAGCGGTATAAAGAGGTTTTCAGTCTCCTTCACCTTGCGGGGGAGGGTCGTGATGGTCTTGATTTCCATGGGAATCCTGCAATTTCGAACCCTCTATGCCCGATATGACGGTGCTCCTGCAACAGAACAGTCGAATCTGAACGCCAGATAAACGCCACAATCAGGATTGGTTCAGCCCTGTTCCCCTAGAAACGCAACATCAAACGAATTCCAGAGGGAGCCTAAAACAAATGAACAAGATTTTCAAAATCGCCGCCGCCGCCGCACTGACAATCGGCTTTTTGTCCACCGCCTCATTCGCCGAAGACAGCCTGTATGGTGACGATCCAATCGTTATCACCCCGGTTTCAGTCTCGGCTGACACCAATGTTGACGCCTCGGCAACTTTCCCAGCCGTGAAGCGCGGCAAGATCGTTGAGTTCAAAACCGGCAAAGCCAAGGGCTCGATCATCATCAATTCAAAAAAGAACGAGCTTTACTACGTGCTTGGCTACGGCAAAGCTGTGAAATATCGCGTTGCCACAGCAAAGAAGGGTTTCGAATGGAAGGGCACGCACAAGGTATCATCCAAGACCCAGTGGCCAGATTGGCGTCCGCCAACAGAAATGCGCGTTCGTCACCCTGAATTGCCAGCTTATATGGCTGGTGGCCCGAAGAACCCGCTGGGTGCACGCGCCATGTATCTTGGTTCCTCGATTTACCGCATCCACGGCACCAATACGCCATCCTCGATTGGCAAAGCCGCATCGTCAGGCTGCATCCGCATGCTGAACGCCGATGTGACCGAACTCTACACCCTCGTGAAGATCGGCGCGGAAGTGACGATGCTGTAAGCATCGTCATCTCCAAGCTGTACAACCCCTCCGGCTCAACCCGCCCCCTCGCGCCGGAGGGGTTTTATTTTAGACCGAGAAATAACTGTCGAGAATTCGCCGATAAACCCGTGTCGTCGCCTTTAACTCCTCCACCGAGATCCGCTCATCTGTCTGATGGATTGTCGCATTGGTCGGACCGAACTCCAGTACCGGGCAATAGTCCTTGATGAAGCGCGCATCTGACGTGCCGCCTGTTGTCGCAAGTTTTGGGGTGAGGCCGGTTTCAGAGATGATGGCGTCCTGGACCAAACCGACGAAAGCACCTGGTTCAGTGATGAAGGCTTCGGCGCCCTCGTTGAAAACAACGCTCCAGACGCCACCCATTTCTTCGTAGAGCTTTTCGACATGGCCGTTCACCAAGGCTTTCAGCGTGTCGTAGGTTTGTTCGGTGGAATAGCGAATGTTGAACTTCAGCGTGGCTTTTGAGGGAATGACATTGCCTGCGGGATTGCCGACATCGAAGGATGTGAACACCAGTGATGACGGGTCGAAATGTTCGTTGCCGTTGTCGATTGGTGAGGCGGAAAGCCGCTCAACCAAACGGGTGAGTTTGGGAATCGGATTGTCGGCCTTTTGCGGATAGGCAACGTGGCCCTGTTTTCCTTCAACTGTAACAATGAACGACAATGAGCCCCGACGGCCAATCTTGATGGTATCGCCCAAAGCATCCATACAGGAAGGCTCGCCCACCAGGCAATGGTCGGGGATGTGGCCGTGAACCTTCATCCATTGCAACACTTTCACCGTGCCGTTGATGGCGGGACCTTCCTCGTCATTTGTGATGAGGAAGGAGATTGAGCCTTTGAACTGCGGGTTCTCGCGCACGAAGTCGCAAGCGGCGGCGGCGAAGGCCACGACGGAGCCCTTCATGTCAGTGGCACCGCGACCATAGATGAAACCATCTTTGATGTCAGCCGCGAAGGGTGGTTGTGACCAGATCGATTCATCGCCTTGCGGCACGACGTCAGTGTGGCCGGCAAAGCAGAGATGAGGACCGGAATTGCCGATGCGGGAGAACAGATTGTCGATATCGGGTGTGTTGTGATCGGTGAAGATGAGACGGTCAGATGTGAAGCCCGCAGTGTCGAGCCAGCGTTGCACTGTTGAGAGGGCACCAGCTTCGTGTGGGGTCACCGACGGGCAGCGCAAGAGTTGTTGGAGCATCGTAATGGGGTCATTGGGTGTATTTTTCAATTTACTGTTTTCCCTCCTCCTTTCAACGACAGCAGCTTAGTCTCGCAACAGTTCGTTTATGCTCGTCTTGCTCCGCGTTTTCTCATCCACACGCTTGACGATGACTGCGCAATAGAGTGATGGCGAGGGCGAACCATCGGCAAACGGCTTCTGCGGCAGCGACCCCGAGACCACGACGGAGTAAGGTGGCACTTTG
>CAXTLE010000269.1:0-4591 GCA_964244855.1 uncultured Aestuariivirga sp.
ACTATGGCTTCTGCAACCAACGGGCCTAGAAGTGCTGCTCCGTCCGGGCTGTCGTAGAGTGCATGGACTTCCTTGTCGGCGTCAAAAACAGGAATCGCTTCTGTGCGAAAAATATTGGCAACTTCAGTCTTGCCCATGGCAATTGAGCCGGTGAGTCCAATGATGATCACGCTGTGTATTCCGGATCAATATCGCGGGCGAGGAGGTCATAGAGGTCTGGTGTGACTTCGGGCCGCACACCAAACCATTTTTCAAACCCAACGACCGCCTGGTGCAGCAGCATGCCGAGACCCGGTATGATGCGATGGCCGCGGGATTGTGCTTCGAGAAGGAATGGGGTGATGAGGGGCGTGTAAACAATGTCGGCTACCACAGCGGTTGGTTTTAGCTTGTTCCAGGGAACCTGCAATTGGTCTTCGCCGGTCATTCCAGCCGATGTGGTGTTGATGAGGAGGGCCGTGCTCGCAAGAATGGATTCCAGTTCGGTTGGTTGCGCGGCATGAACTTTGGGGCCGAAGTGATGGCTCAAGGTTGCGGCGCGGTTATAGGTTCTGTTGTGAATGGAAATCCGGTTCGCACCTGCCCGCAAGAGTTCGTCGACTATAGCGCGGGTTGAGCCGCCTGCTCCAAGTATCGTCACGGGGCCGGCTGCAACGTCGAACTTCGGTTCGGTCTGATGGATGTTGGCAAGGAAGCCTGGACCGTCGGTTGATGTTGCCAGCAGTTTGCCGTTTTCGCGCCAGATGGTATTCAGAGCCCCGATGCGGCGCACGCGGTCGTCTGCTTCGTCGATAAAGGCCAGGGCTTTTTCCTTGTGGGGCAGTGTGACGTTAGTACCAATGTGTTCCCCATGCCGCAGCGTTTCGATAAAGCTTTGCAAGTTGTCCGGGGCAACGGCCTGCTTGTCATAGCTGCCGTTGATGCGATGTTTTTTCAGCCAGTAGGCATGGATCTGCGGCGAGCGTGAATGATGAATGGGCCAGCCTATAACGGATGCTTTGATCATGTTAGCAATTCGCCAATTTCGCGCAGGAAAGCAAGCAGTGGTAAAAGTGGCAGGCCCAGAATTGTAAAGTTGTCGCCTTGGACTGCTTCGAACAATTGGATGCCGCGTGATTCATATTGGTAGCAGCCAACACTTTTGTAGACGTGGGGCTCAAGGGTTTGAAGGTAAGTGTCGAGAAATTGGTCTGAGAATTTGCGCATGGCGAGATGGGCTGTGGTGGTTGTTTCGAATAGAACTTTGTCACCTTTTGTGACGGCGACGGCCGAGTGGAGGGCGTGGGTTTGTCCCCTGAGATGTTTCAAATGTTCGCGTGCTTCTGCGTGGTCTTTTGGTTTGTGCAAAGTATTACCATTTAATTCCAAGGTTTGATCTGCACCAATGACGGTGGCTTGGCTGGTTACGGCGCTCACAGATTTTGCTTTGGCCAGCGCAAGGGCGGCTGCCAGTAAGTGTGACGGTAATAATTCAATTGAATCTTTCGCTGCTTCTTCATCGAGCGGAGCTGGCATTGAGGTGAAGGTAACTCCAGCCTGACGGAGCATGTGGTGTCGTATTGCGCTGGTTGAGGCGAGGATGAGCATGCTGCTGGTTTAGCAGGTTCCATGCGCAGGAGTCCGGGGGCTTGGGGTTTATCGGCAAGTTTTACATCGGGTTGTGGATGATTGTGGAAAACTTCTGGCTGTTTGGAGCTTCGCGTAGGAGGGTTTGGGATAACTCTTCGAGTTGTCCACATTTCGCACAAGAGTATTTTTGACCGAGATTGAGCAGCTGTTTTGCCACAATGATTAATATATCCTTAACAGGGCGTCTGTTTTCGGGATGTAGCTTTGGCCGGGAAACTTGTGTTAGACAGTTTTTGGCTTGTGGTTATTCCCGTTATCCTCGATTCCCACAGGACAACAGACTCATCAATTTAATATAACTTTAATTATTGTATTGGGAATGCGATGTCGGACTGCCCCCTGATTGACGTATTGGAACAGCGTGAACCGGGCAGGAGGCCGATCTGGTTGATGCGGCAGGCCGGACGGTATTTGCCGGAATACAAGGCAGTGAGGGCGGAGGCGGGGTCGTTTTTGAAATTGTGTTACAATCCGGCTTTGGCGGCTGAGGTGACATTGCAGCCGTTGCGGCGGTTTGATCTGGATGCTGCGATCTTGTTCTCGGATATCCTCGTGGTGCCGCATGCCATGGGCTTGGATTTGGATTTTCTGGAGGGGGAGGGACCGAGGCTTGAGACGGTGAGTGATCTGCAATCGGTTCGTAGCTTGTCCGACGGCGTTGGTTCAGATCCGTTCTCCAAGGTTTGGGATACGGTCTCGAATGTGCGTGCGGCTTTGGAACCCACAATTGGTTTTATAGGCTTTTGTGGTGCACCTTGGACGGTTGCCAGTTACATGATTGAGGGGACAGGATCAAAGCGGGCTCATGCTGTTTCGGTTGCTGTGGAAAATCCGGAATGGTTTGCGCTGTTGATGCGGCGTTTGGTGGAGACGTCAGTGCATTATCTGATTGGGCAGATCAAAGCCGGGGTTCAGGTGGTGCAGATTTTTGACAGCTGGGCTGGGGACATTCCATTGGCTGCGCGTGATCGGGTTGTAACGGCACCTATTGCGGCGATCGTTGATGGCGTTCGTGCGGCTTATCCAAGGTTCCCGGTGATTGTGTTTGCACGTGGTGTGGGTGGTGGGCATGGCGAAATTGCTGCCGCGACAAACGCGTCTTGTGTGGGTGTTGAGCAGGGTGTGGAATTGGCTGGGGTTTTACCGACGTTGCCTGGTGGATGCTCAGTGCAGGGAAATTTGGCGCCGGAAATCTTGTTGCAGGACGACGCGGTGATTAGGGCTGAGACATTGAAGGTTTTGGCTGGCGTTCCAAAGCTTCGGCATGTGTTTAATTTGGGCCACGGCATTGTGCCGCAGGTGAAGCCGGATGCGGTGACAGTTTTGGTGGATACGGTTCGTGCCCATGATGCAGGTCTTGCGAATGTATGAATGGTTGAAGGTTGTTCATATTCTGGCGGTGATTTCGTGGATGGCGGGGTTGCTCTATTTGCCGCGATTGATGGTCTATCACACGGCATCTGCGGTTGGTTCTGAGCAGGACGTGACGTTGAAAACCATGGAGCGTCGGTTGTTGAAGGCGATCATGCGGCCGGCTGCTCTGGTCGCTTTGATCAGCGGCGTTGGTTTGGTTCATTTTATTGGTTTCGGCTTGTGGTTGGCGGTCAAGTTGGTGGCTGTGGTTTTGATGTTTGGCGTTCACGGTGTTTTGGAAAAACACGTTGGAGCTTTCGGTCGGGGGTTTAGGCTCAAGTCTGGGCGCTATTTCAGAATCTTGAATGAAGTGCCGACGGTGCTGATGATCGTCATTGTTATCATGGTGGTGGTCAAGCCGTTCTCTTGAGGCTTTGCATTGCTGGCGCGGTTCTGCTATGCGGAGCCATCCTCTAGGGGATGTTCCCTCCTTTTGCTGCTTGTTGCCTTGGCGCTTCGCCCGCGATGACAGCGTTTCAATGAAGTATTTGCCATGAATGACATTGTCGATCTCAAAGAGGTCAAGCTTTCCGAATTGAAGCGCAGGACGCCTGCTGACCTGGTGGTCATGGCGGAGGGTCTTGAAGTCGAAAATGCCAGCGCATTGCGCAAGCAGGAGCTGATGTTTGCTATCCTCAAAAATCTTGCAGCCAAGGGTGTTGAGATTATCGGTGAGGGCGTGATTGAAGTTCTTCAGGATGGCTTTGGCTTCATGCGTTCTGCGGAGGCGAATTATCTCGCTGGCCCTGATGATATTTATGTGAGCCCCAGCCAGATCCGTAAATTTGCGCTGCGGACGGGTGATACTGTTGAAGGACAAATTCGCAGCCCGAAAGATGGTGAGCGGTATTTTGCGCTGGTCAAAGTCAACAATATCAATTTCGAGAACCCCGAAAAGGTGAAGCACAAGGTTCACTTTGATAACCTGACGCCACTGTATCCAGATCAGCGTTTGGAGTTGGAAATAGCTGATCCGACACGCAAAGATTTTACGCCGCGTGTGATTGATATTGTGGCTCCTATCGGGAAGGGGCAGCGTGGTTTGATTGTCGCACCACCGCGTACTGGTAAAACGGTTATCCTTCAGAATATTGCGCAGTCTATTTCGACGAATCATCCGGAATGTTTTTTGATCGTGCTGTTGATCGACGAACGCCCTGAAGAAGTCACGGACATGCAGCGTTCGGTCAAGGGTGAAGTCATAAGTTCGACATTTGATGAACCCGCGACACGCCACGTTGCTGTGGCCGAGATGGTGATCGAGAAGGCGAAGCGCTTGGTCGAACATGGTCGTGATGTGGTGATCCTGCTCGATTCTATTACGCGTCTCGGCCGCGCCTACAACACCGTCGTTCCATCGTCGGGCAAAGTGTTGACGGGTGGTGTGGATGCAAATGCCTTGCAACGTCCCAAGCGTTTCTTTGGTGCTGCGCGTAATATTGAAAATGGTGGTTCGCTGACGATCATTGCGACGGCCTTGATTGATACCGGTAGCCGCATGGACGAAGTGATTTTCGAAGAGTTCAAAGGTACCGGAAACCCTGAAATC
>CAXTLE010000270.1:0-4558 GCA_964244855.1 uncultured Aestuariivirga sp.
TTTTTGACCACGCGGCCAAACACATCAATGATCTTGTCGATATCTTCAAATGTATGCGCCGCCGAAACTGAGCAGCGCAGCAAACACAGGCGGTTCGGTGTTCCAGGCGGCAGTGCGATGTTGACGTAAACACCCGCTTCCAGAATTGCATTCCACATTTGAATGGTTGAAATTTCATCCTTGCATTTAACGGCAATCACCGGGCTTACGTCGTCACAGCCCATTTCGAAACCCAGCGCCTTGAAACCATTGAACAAGCGATCCGAATTCGCGCGAATACTGTCACGGCGTTGCGGTTCTCGCGCCAAGACTCGTACCGCTTCCAGCGACGTTGCAATGGTTGCAGGCGATGATGATGCCGTGAACAAATAGGGCCGCATGGCATATCGCAGCACGTCAAACAGTGGATGATCACCTGCGCCAAAGCCACCGATGGAACCCACACTTTTCGAGAAGGTGCCGACAACAAAATCTGCTTCGTGTTCCAGCCCTGCTTCATCTGCAAGACCACGACCATTGGGACCGAGCACGCCGAAGGAATGCGCTTCATCAACCAACAATTGGAAGCCGTTTTTCTTCTTCACTTCAACAAAATCCGCGAGCGGTGCACGGTCGCCAAGCATGGAGTAAATGCCCTCGAGCACCACCAATTTGCCGCCCTCTTCACCTTCAGACCGCGCCATGCGCTTGTCCAAATCCGTAGCATCATTGTGGCGGAAGCGCACCAACTTCGCGCCGGACAAGGTGCAGCCATCATAGATCGAGGAATGCGAGTCACTGTCGAGATAGATTGTATCACGTGGGCCCGCGAGGCCGGACATCATGCCGAGGTTGGCTTGATAACCTGTGGTGAATACGATGCAATGCTTCTTCTGCAGAAACTTCGCCAGTTCCTGTTCAAGTTCCGTGTGCATGGCGTAATTGCCATTGGCCACGCGGGAGCCTGTCGTACCCGTGCCGAATTCATCGAGCGCCTTTTTGCCGGCATCAATGCAAGACTGTGTGAAGGTCATGCCCATGTAATTATTGGTGCCGGCCAGAATGGTTTCGCGGCCCTTGATAATGGCGCGCGTGGGCGACAGGATTTCGTCGTTCGTCGGTCCCATGGCATTGACGCCAAGCTGCATCATGCGTTCGAAACGGTCGATGATATTTTTGTGTTTGTCGAGAAGGTCTATCATCACTCAATCTTTCTTGATGCGCTTTTGTACAACAGCAACGAGATCCCCAACGGTGCGGGTTTCCGCCACCACATTCATTGGAATTTCAACATCAAACTTGTCTTCCACATCCATGATGAAATCCAGCACACCAACAGAATCGATATTGAGTTCGGCGGGAATATCTGTCGTCGCTTTCAGCGCAATGCCCTCTTTATTGTGAGGCCCAAGCAATGCGCATATCTCGGTGGTAATCTCAGCTTCCGTCATGTCTTAACCTGTCATTCCTGATGTGCGCTGCTTCTATCGGCAACACTGCGCTGGGGCAACAAACCTTGCGCCTGGTACCAGCGAATGGTCTGCGGCAATCCGTCTTGCAGTTGTATAGGGTTTCGCAAAACCCATGCCGTGCCTTTAACGCGCCAATCCGGGTGGTAGATTTGTTTGATCTGCTGCGTGCCAACGATCCACACGCGGTTGCGCGATTTCGCAATAAAATCTCCAATGTGACCAAGCCCCATTGCCAAAAATTTCGGGATATAGAACACACGCCCCGGCGTTCCAAAATGTTTGCGTGCAATCGCAATCAATTCCGGCCATTGGTGACCGCTTGACCCGTCGTGCAGTTCAAATCGCCCCGTCGGACCTTCCACTGATGCAGCAAGGGCCCGCGCCACATCCTCCACATGCACCATCGCAAACACCGCAGCTTTTGATCCCGGTATCATCGCCGTGTTGGACAGCAGCGCTTTCAGCAACGGCAAAGTGGCGGTATCACCGGGACCATAGACAGCAGCAGGACACAAGATGCAAATCTCCATATTGCCAGCCATCGCCAGCAACGCCTGCTCGGCAGCGGCTTTGCTTTCGCCATAGGCCGTGAGTACCGACTCCCGCGCCGCAAGCGATGACACGTAGACAAATCGTCTCACACCATTGGCCTTGGCGGCTTTGGCCAGAGCAACTGTACCATCAAGATTTGCGATCATAAAATCAGAACGTCGCACACCGCTGACCACGCCCGCGATGTGAAGCACAACGTCAGCGTTTCGCGTGAGGTCGTTGAGTGCGACCGTGCTTTGCAAGTCGCCCCTGACGACACGAATGCTGTTTTCGAATTGCGTGGCAGAAGGGTTACGCACCAGCACAGACAATTGATGTCCTGCGGATGTGAGCAACGGCAATAAGGTTTTGCCAACAAATCCCGTCGCACCTGTGATCGCGATATTGTGGGTCATGGTTTCTGAACTGCAACCCACCACACACCGTCTTTCCCGCGAAGGCGGGAATCCAGGCTTTCAACCAGCGAGCGTGCGGAAAGTCTGGATTCCCGCCTTCGCGGGAATGACGGGTGTTGGGGTGTTGTGATCAATGTGCAGACTTCGAAACCGGTGTCCCGACTTCGGCAATCTCACCTGCGATGTAACTCTCACGCGCACCCGCACGCGACAACTTGCCAGATGACGTGAACGGCAAACTCCGCGGCGGCACCAGTACAATTTTGCACACCACACCCGCTACCTGATGCACTGACGTGTGAACAGCACGGCGCATCGCTTCCTGCTGGTCTGGATCACTCAACTTGCATTCAACCAGCACCACAACAGCATCATTGCCGTCTTCATCTTCCACCGCAAAAGCCGCGGCTTCACCCGACTTCAGAGGCGCATTGCTTTCCGCAGCCCATTCCAGATCCTGTGGCCAAATGTTGCGGCCATTGTGCAGGATCAGGTCTTTGACGCGACCGGTGATGACCACTTCGCCATTCAGCAAATAGCCCATGTCGCCCGTATCCAGAAAGCCATCGGCACCGATCGTCTGGGCCGTGGCTTCGGGCGCGTTGAAATACCCGGACATCAAGCTGGGCCCGCGCACGTGAATCCGTCCCACCATGCGTTCACCCAACACGACGCCGTTTTCACCGCGCACTTCTAATTCATGATCCGGTATCACCGGACCGCAGACTACAAAACTGCGCGTCAAACCATCGCCGGATTTCTTCGCCGGAATGGCCCGCTGCCTGGTTTTAAGAGCCGCAAGATCAACCGTATCAATCTTGATCGGATGATCGACGTCGCTAATCGTAATCGCCAATGTCGCCTCAGCCATGCCATAACTCGGCAGGAACGCCCGCGCATTAAAACCTGACACCGCAAGCGTTTCGGCAAAGCGCGTCAACACATCCGCCCGCACCATATCACCACCAATGCCAGCAGCGCGCCAATGCGAAAGATCAAGTGTAATCGCATCACCGGCAATGCGCTTCGCCGCAAGGTCGTAACCGAACGTAGGTGACGAGCAGATTGTGCATTTGTTCTCACTCATCAAACGCAACCAAAGTGCCGGACGACGCGCGAAGGACGTTGTGGCGAGATAGTCCACCGTAACCTGCGCCGCCATGGGGGCCAGGCAAAAGCCAACCAGCCCCATGTCATGATAAAGCGGCAGCCACGAAAACGCCCGGTCTTCAGGGCGCGCCTTCAACCCATGCAATACCAGCGCCGTAGTATTGGCCATGATGGCACTCTGATTGATCAGAACACCTTTGGGTGCGGATGTTGAGCCTGAAGAATATTGCACATAAGCCACTTCATCAGCGCCAAATCCTTCCAGCCGCACCATGGCCTCGGGGAAAGCATTCAACTGCTCATGCGTCAAAACCAACGCCACATTTGCGTCAGCAGCACCTGCAGAAATATGCTCCTTCAAATCCTCCGACGTGATCACAGCAGCAACATCAGCGGCGCGGAACATGCCCGCGACTTTTGCGATGTAAGCATCCTTGCCACCAATATACATGCTGTAAGGCACAGGTGCCGGAACAAGACCCGCATATTGGCAGCCGAAAAACACCGCCATAAAATCTGGCCCCGATTCAGCGACCACAGCAACGCGTTGACCACGCTTTAATCCAGCGCTCAACAATTTGCGGGCTGTTGAAATCGCGCGGTGGCGCAATTCGGCGTAAGGCAGTACATGCGCCAACTGACCTTTGCCACCGTAAAAATTGAACCCGGTCTTGCCCTGCGCCGCATAATCCAAAGCCGCAGCAATCGTTGAAAATCCACCCAGACGTTGCGGCAAAACTCCATCGCTCTTGGGCGTCGGCAGCAGTTGCGTGTTGGGTTGTGTAAGAGGCATCAAGGACCGATTCATCAAGTTGTCACATACAGGTAACAATCCCGGGCCGTACATTGAAATCAAAAGGTGTTACCAATTGTAACGGTATAAATCAGCCTAAAAAGGCAGCCTTTTCATGATGACAGCATAAAGCGTCAAGGCGACAACGCCGGTAACCACCCCGGTCAGCCAGACGTAAACCAGCGTTGCCTGGTTTGCGCTGGTACCCGCATCATTTTCAGTGGCCAGGGGCACTGCTCTGGACTTCCGCACAATGC
>CAXTLE010000271.1:0-4546 GCA_964244855.1 uncultured Aestuariivirga sp.
GATGCCGGCGCCAGAGCCTAGGTTTTTCAGTTCCTTCGTGGCGAGGTCGATGGTGAAGAGGTTGCCTGGTGACTTTGTTGAGCCATCATCCTGCATGTCGCGGCCCCAGCCAGCGACGAGCAGCTTGTTGCCATAAATCACGCGCAGGCCATTGGGGTGCATCAGGTCGTCTTTTTCGTACCAGATCGACATCTTGCCGTCCTTGAGCTGCCAGATTTTCTTTTTGGCGATGTCGGAAACGTAGACGTTTCCAGCCTTGTCGACGGCAGTGTCGTTCAGGAACACCGCGCCATCAGCGGCGTAGTTGTTGGTGATTTTGCCCGTGCGGGTATCAATTTCAACCAGCTTGTCGATGTCGGAAACATAGAGTTTGAAGCCGTTGATGACCATGCCCTTGGGGGCGTTCAGGCCTTCGATCCACTTCAGCTGTTCCAGTTTTCCGTCCTTGGACATTTTGGAAATAAAGCCGTTGCCATCCTTGTCGAGCGGAGCACCGTCGACGTTGGAGACGTAGAAAACCTGATGCGAAATATCGAGTTCTACACTTTCAGGATGGCTGAAGCCGCCGAGCGTCCAGAGTTCGCGGGTGTGCGATTGGGCAACTGTCGCTGAAGTCAACAACAGTGCGGCGGTGGCAGCGGTGGCCCAAAATTTTGAGTACATTTTCTCTTCCCTTGTTAAGTGATCATTAACATTCAGGGAAATGCGGAGGGTTGCAATATTAAATGCGAGGTTTGGTGAATCGGCCACAGCCCGAATGCAGGTTTTAAATCAGACATTTAAGTAAAAATATGACTTAAAAGGAAAAAACTGCTTGACACCGCGCGGTCATTCTGCTAGATATTGCGATACTCCAGAAATCCATCGATAGAAAACCACTCCCAGCAAGCTTCGGGCAAGTGTCGCTTTGTGTGACATCCCAGAGAGGCGACGTGGGGGCGGTTTCAGCAGTCCCCACCCCCGGCCCCTCCCCGCGAAGTGCGGGAAGGGGTGAAGGAATTTACATCTCCAATACGTGATCAACCGACACGATGGTGTGGCTGCCGTAGCCGTTGAACCTTGTGGCTGTGGCCAGTCCATAAGCCCCTAACGTGCCGAATTCGATGTAGTCGCCTTCGCTGATGCCTTTGTAGAGGTCGAGGCGGTGGGGGAGGACGTCGAGGGGGTCGCAGGTGGGGCCGAAGACCTTCCAGGATTTGGCGACACCTTCGAGTTCGCGGCCGTCGCGGATGAGGCGGTAGGGTGGTTTCAGGTCGGGGGCTTGCATGTATTCCATGAGGCCGCCGTAGACGCCGTCGCTGATGAAGAGGTCATCGCCATCGGAGCAGACGAGTTTCACCTGCACCAGCAGTGACATGCAGGTGGCGACGATGCCGCGACCGGGTTCGCATTCAAGCAAGGGGTGATCGGGGCCGAAGGCTTTGGTTACCGCCTGGTCGATGGCGCGGAAGAAGATTTCGGGTTCGGGGGCTGTGGAGAGTTCGTAATTGGCAGGAAAGCCGCCGCCGACGTTCAGTGTACGGACGTTTATTTCAGCGTTCTTGGCAATGCGGGCTGCAGCTTCAATGTGGCGGGCGTAGACTTGTGGTTCGGTGCTCTGCGAGCCGGGGTGGAAAGTGAGGACTGGAACATAGCCAGCGGCGACAACTTGTTGCAGCAGTTCGACGCAGATGTGCTCGGGTGCGCCGAATTTGGTGGAGAAGTCATGGGCGGATGAGCCACGGTCGCGCGGAAGCACGAGACGCACGGCGATTTCGACAGTGGAGTCGTCACCGATGATGGCGATGATTTTTTCGAGTTCTTCCTTGCAGTCGATGACGAAGCGTCGGCAGTTGTAAATTTTGTAGGCGTCGGTGATCTCACGTCGGGATTTGACCGGGTTGTGGTAGTGGAAATGCGCATTCTTGGTGACGGCTGATACGGCTGCCATTTCATGAACTGAAGCGACGTCCCAGGCGGTAACGCCAGCTTCGGCCAAGGTGGCGAGAACTTCGGCGGAGGAGTTGCATTTGACGGCGTAGGAAACGGTGCCGGGGAAGTGATCGAGGAATTGTCTGGCGCGGGATTTGAGTTCATCGGCGGAGAACAGGAACACGCCTTCTTCGGGCGACAGGGCTTTGGCCACCGCGGCGGCATCGGCAAAGCGGCTGTTATGCTGGGGGTGATGCAGAATGGTGGCCGTCATGGTGATCTCCTTGAGTCGGGTTGCAAAATGCGCCTGCAAGATGAAGAAATGAAGACTGCAATCTGTTGAAGTGTGCCGGATGTTCCGTCATAATGACGGCGAGTACGGCGGAGTGTGAATGACGGTCATTTATATCAACTTCACCCTCCCCCTTGTGGGGAGGGCCGGAGTGGGGGTCGTTCCGGCGGTTGAAAGGAAGAAAGAATTCTTCGCCATTTCAACGGACTGAGCGACCCCCACCCTAACCCTCCCCACAAGGGGGAGGGGATTCCTTCGGTACTTTCGCTGAAGGGAGGAAAATGTTTAAAAATACGGCGGAGTGAAGATGTCTGAACGGGATCAGGATTTGTTGGGGCTTCTTAAAGTCAACGCGCGGGAGCCTGTTGCGTCGCTGGCGCGGAAGCTTGGGGTGTCTCGCACGACCGTGCAGGACCGGTTGAAGCGGCTGGAGGAAACCGGGGTGATTTCGGGCTATGCGGTGAAGCTGGGGAAGGCTGCCAAGATTCCGGGGATTTCGGCGCTGGTGACGCTTGGCATTGAGCCCCGTTCGCAAATCGAGGTGGCGCGGGCGATTGGCTTGTTTCCGCAGGTGGAAACGCTTCACACCGTGAGCGGCAAATTTGATCTTGTGGCTGTCGTGAAGACGCCTACATCGGAGGACATGGACAAGCTGATTGACAAGATTGGCATGTTGAAGGGCGTCACCGATATTGAGACTGCCGTCATCTTGTCAACAAAACTGGATCGCAGGTAGTCTGCATCATTGGAGTGATTTGAAATGTTGCGGATTGTAATTGCTGTGCTTCTGGTTGTTGGTTTTTCGGCGCCGGTTTGGGCAGAGGCCACGGTGCCAAAGTCGCAGGGGCAGGTGCAGCTGAGTTTTGCGCCCATCGTCAAGCGTGCGGCACCAGCCGTGGTCAATGTTTATGCGCGCAGCATTCAGCGGCAGGAGGACACCGGGCTTTCGGCTGATCCGTTTTTCCGCAGGTTTTTTGGCAGCGATGGCAGTTTTGGGCGCCCGCGTGAAAGGGTGGCAAATTCACTGGGGTCTGGCGTCATTGTGGATGGCAATGGTTATATTGTAACCAACAACCACGTGATTGCCAATGCCACGGATATTCGTGTGGTGCTTTCAGATCGGCGGGAGTTTGAAGCAAAGTTGTTGTTGGCCGATGAGCGCACTGATTTGGCGGTTCTTAAAATTGATGCGGGGGATGAACGACTTCCCGTGTTGCCCCTGTCTGATTCAGATGATCTTGAAGTTGGGGACTTGGTTTTGGCCATGGGCAATCCGTTTGGGGTGGGGCAAACGGTGACCAGCGGAATTGTTTCTGCGCTGGCGCGCACGCAGGTGGGGGTAACGGATTACCAGTTCTTCATCCAGACAGATGCGGCGATCAACCCCGGCAACTCCGGTGGTGCGCTTGTCGATATGAATGGTGGTCTGGTCGGGATCAACACTGCGATATTTTCGAAGTCCGGCGGGTCTATTGGTATCGGGTTTTCCATTCCGTCCAACATGGTAAAAACGGTTGTTGCTTCGGCTGAGAGTGGTTCGAAGAAAGTGCGGAGGCCCTGGCTTGGGGTGGAGTTGCAGGACGTGACACCTGATGTGGCGGAGAGTTTGGGCTTTGCGCGACCGGAGGGGACGTTGATTGTAAAGCTGCATCCGGCGAGCCCGTTGCGGGCGGCAGGAATGAAGCGTGGTGATGTGGTGGTGGCGATTGACGGCAGGGCCGTAGATAGCAGCCAGGAGTTTGGCTACCGCGTTGGCACGGCACAAATCGGTGATACGCGCATTGTCGAATATCGCCGGGGCAATGACAGTTTTGAAACGCGGATGAAACTTATTGCGGCACCCGAAACCGTGGCCCGGGATGAGAGTGAGATTGATGCGCTTTCGCCTTTGTCCGGCCTGACAGTGGCCAATCTCTCGCCTGCGGTTGCAGAGGAGGTTGGGCTTTCAGCGGAGACCATTGGTGTGGTGACGATTAACGTGAAAGCCGGATCACCTGCGGAATTGTTCAAAAAAGGCGATGTGATTTCCGAAGTGAATGGTGCTGCGATTGAAAATGTTGCAGCTCTCAAAACCGCATTGGCGGAGCGGCAGCGGCGCTGGACAATTGGTGTTTTGCGCGGCACACGAAAGCTGGTTTTGAAGTATCAGGAATGACCACACTGTTTGAAGCGGGCGGCGTTACGCAGGAAGGCCCGCGTCCGCTGGCAGATAAGTTGCGCCCGCAGCGGCTTGAAGATGTGGTAGGGCAAGATCATCTGGTGGGACCAGAAGGCACACTGACGCGGATGCTGGCGTCGGGGCGGATCCCGTCGCTGATATTCTGGGGGCCGCCGGGCACGGGC
>CAXTLE010000272.1:0-4532 GCA_964244855.1 uncultured Aestuariivirga sp.
ATCGCGATGCCCTGAACACGAAACTTCTTACAGTTGTCATTACCGCACTTGTTGCGGTAATCCATCGCTCAACTAGCGACTTCTTACGGGATAACTCCACTCTAGCGCTACCATGGATTACCGCAACAAGTGCGGTAATGACAATTCTTCTGGCTGGCCTTCCGTTGTTTAATGTTCGTACTTAAGTAGCAAGTCCTCAAACAAGGCTTCACCACATGTCAACTCTGCATCACGATATCTCCTCCGATCTCAGCCTCGAGCAAGCCCAGCGCATGGTGCGTGAGGCACTGCATGGCGCTGATGATGGTGAACTCTTCATCGAAAAGCGCCAAACCGAAAGCCTTGGCTTCGACGATGGCAAACTGAAATCCTCCAGTATCGACGACACGCAAGGCTTTGGACTTCGTGCTGTTACGGGTGAAACGGCGGCTTATGCGCATGCGACAGAACTCTCAGCGTCCGCCTTGAAACGCGCAACTTCAACTGCCCGCGCCGTGCTGGGTTCAGGCAAGCCCGCGACTATCGGCGAATCCCCCCAACGCACCAACCGTATTCTCTACGGCGACCACAACCCGTCATCCGACTTCGCCTTCTCCGATCGCGTGACGTTACTCGAAGCCGTCAACGCCTATGCACGTGGACTCGATTCAAAAGTCCGGCAAGTCTCAGCCTCTGTCAGCACCGACTACCAAGACGTCACCATCATCCGCGCCGATGGTGAAGTCTTTCGTGATGTGCGACCGCTGTTCCGCTTCAACGTCGGCATCACCACCGACAATGGCGTGATGCAAGGTACGGGTGGCGATGGCTTTGGTGGCCGTGGATTGCCCCAAGAACTGTTGACCGAAGCCAGCTGGAAAGCAGCCACCGACGAAGCCCTCCGCCAAGCCTTGGTGGCACTCGACTCCGATGCTGCACCTGCTGGTGAAATGGATGTTCTGCTCGGCCCCGGCTGGCCCGGCATTTTGTTGCACGAAGCCATTGGCCACGGACTCGAAGGTGACTTCAACCGCAAGGGCACATCGGCGTTTTCACAATTGATGGGCCAGCGCATCGCCTCCGATGATGTGACCGTGGTTGATGACGGCACCCTGCCGGACCGCCGCGGTTCCATCACCATTGATGACGAAGGCACATCTTCCAACTGCACCACGCTGATCGAGAACGGTATTCTCGTGGGCTACATGCAAGACCGCATGAACGCGCGTTTGATGGGAGTGAAACCCACCGGCAATGGCCGCCGCCAGTCCTACGCGCATATCCCCCTGCCCCGCATGACCAATACCTACATGCTGAACGGCGAGCGCAGCCCTGAAGAAATTCTGGCTTCGATGAAAACCGGATTGTTTGCGAAGTCTTTTGGTGGAGGCCAGGTTGATATCACCTCCGGCAAGTTCGTGTTCACTGTCACTGAAGGCTACATCATCGAAAACGGAAAACTCACGAGACCCGTAAAAGGTGCGACGTTGATTGGCAGCGGAGCTGAAGCCTTGAAGCGGATTTCGATGGTCGGCAATGACCTGGCACTCGACAAGGGCATCGGCACCTGCGGCAAGGCGGGGCAAGGTGTGCCTGTGGGTGTGGGGCAGCCGACGTTGCGGATTGATGGATTGACCGTGGGTGGAACGAAAGCGGCGTGAGTAAAGGACCTCATCAGCCCTTTGGGCAGCTTCTCCAGGGGAGAAACGACGGGTTGGACGTCCTCCCTGAAACTCCCACCATAGCGGGCGGTCTATCAACGAGTCGCTTCTCCCTCGGAGAAGCTGCCCGAAGGGCTGATGAGGTCCTTTGATGCCCCGCCCCACTCTCGTCATCTTCGACATGGACGACGTGCTCTGTCATTATGAACTTGGCAAGCGCCTGCGTTATCTCGCCAATATTGCCGACACGACTGCGCGTGATGTGCGGGCTGCCCTTTGGGACTCTGGTTTTGAAGGTGACTCGGATGCGGGTGAATATCCCGATGCGGAAAACTATCTCGCCGAATTTCGCAAACGGCTGGGCTTTGACCTAAGCCGCGAACAATGGCTTGAGGCCCGTCGCGAAGCCATGACGCCCAACGACGAGGTTCTCGATATTGCCCGCGCCATCAAGCCAGACGCAACTCTCGCCATTTACACCAACAACGGTCCACTCGTAAAACAACACCTCGACATGCTGCTTCCTGAAACCACAGCAATCTTCAACCAACACTTTTGCTCCTACGAGTTCGGCACCAAGAAACCCGACCCCGAAAGCTTCACCCGCCTTGTGAAATCCCTCAATCGCGCCCCACAAGAGTGCTGGTTCATTGACGACAAGAAATCAAATGTGCAGGGTGCGCGTCTTGCCGGGTTGCAAGCCCACCACTTTCGCCACGCTGACCTTCTGGCTGACGACGCCAGAACCTTAGGATTTAAACTGTGAGCCACGCCGCCGCCGCACCCGCCCCACGTTTTCTTTCGGGCTCGATCATGCGCCATGTGGTGGTGATGACCTTGACCGGAGCCGTGGGCCTCATGGCCCTGTTCCTGGTCGATCTCGCAGATTTATATTTTTTGAGCCTGCTCAAAAACACCGACGTGACAGCAGCCATTGGTTATGCAGGCACAATTGGATTTGCAAATCTCTCCATCAGCATCGGCATCGGTATTGCGTCAGCGGCATTGGTGGCGCGCAATCTTGGTGCAGGCAATGTGGAACGCGCAAAAGAATTTGCCACCACAACCCTGATGTTCGCCATTCTGATGTCATCTGCCTACACCTTATTGGTCGCATTTGGCGCTGACTATCTCTTGCGTCTTCTCGGCGCCAACGGTGAAGCCCTCACCCAGGCCAAGCGCTTCATCTGGACGCTATCGCCTGGTTTCGTGATGCTCGCCGCAGCGGTGAGTTGTTCATTCTCCCTGCGCGGTTTGGGCGATGCCCGCCGTGCCATGTACATCACCCTCGCCATCGCCGTGCTCACTGCCATCGCTGATCCGATTTTCATTTTCTGGTTTGGCCTTGGCATGCAAGGGGCTGCCGTTGCCAATGTGATTGCGGAAGCTTTTGGATTGCTCATGGGCCTGCATGGCCTCGCCCGTGTGCATAACTATCTGAAGCCATTTTCACTCGCCGCCCTGAAGCGCGATATCAAACCGATCTGGGGCATTGCCTTCCCTGCCATGCTCACGCAATTGGCCACACCTTTTGCCGTGGCTTACACCACCTATTCCGTAGCGCCTTTTGGCAATGAAGCTGTGGCGGCATCTGCCATTGTAGGCCGTTTGGTGCCTGTGGCCTTTGGTATGGTGTTTTCGCTGTCTGGCTCAGTCGGTCCCATTATCGGGCAAAACTTTGGCGCCCGGATCATGGACCGTGTGACACAAACGCTTGTCGATGGTTTGAAATTCTCGGCCATCTATACGCTGATCACATCAGCGTTGTTGTTCATCTTCCGCCACCAAATCGCCGATGTGTTTCTGGCGTCCGGTCGCACCAAGGAACTCGTGGTGTTTTTCTGCACGTGGATCGCGTTAAGTTGGGCTTTTGCTGGCGGGCAATTTGTATCGAACGCCGCATGCAACAATTTGGGAAAGGCCACTCACTCCACCTGGTTCAACTGGGCCAAGGCCACTATTGGCACTATTCCCTTCGCTATTGTCGGCGGACACTATCACGGGCCGGAAGGCATCATGGCAGGCATTGCTGTGGGCTCCGTCATCTTTGGCATTGCATCGGTGTGGTGGGCGTTTAGAATTGTCAAAAACCTGAGCAACGTAAACTGAACACAACGGGAGCAGAACACAATGGATCTATCCGCCATCGGCCAACAATTTGGCCTCACAGAAGAACAGACCCGCGCCGCGTTTGACGCGCTCACACCGGTTGTCGCCTCCGGCGTGCGTCGGTCTGCGCAAAGCGAAACTGGCTTGCAGGATATTTTGAACGCGGCATTGAACGGCAATCATGCTGGAGACACCACTTCCGGCAATGACGTGCTGGGGCAAATCTTTGGCTCAAAAGACGTAAGCCGTGGTGTGGCGCAACAACTCTCAGCCACCTCGGGCATTGGTGCTGCTGTGTTGAAACAACTCCTCCCCATCGTTGCGTCCATCGTCATGGGCCAAGTCGCCAAGAAAATGGGCGGTGGCGGTCAATCATCTGGCAGTGGTGGCGGATTGGGTGATATTCTCGGCGATATTCTGGGCGGTGGTCAACAACAGCAGGAACCAGCGCCACAATCCGGCGGCGGTGGCCTTGGTGATATTCTGAAAGACATTCTGGGCGGCGGAGCACCACAGGAGACTGTCAGCCATGGTCGCAAACGGCTTGATGATGTGCTGGGTGGTGGAACCCGTCAGGGTTCAGATGCGGATATATTGTTGGATTCGGTGACGCGGTCCGTGAGACGGTAATTGAGACGTAGTGACCTCATCAGCCCTTTGGGCAACTTCTCCAAAGGAGAAGCAACTGCTTGAGGTTCCTCCCCAAGTATAAGACCTTTTTAGGGAGGTCTCACACCAAGTCGCTTCTCCTCTGGAGAAGCTGCCCGAAGGGCTGATGAGGTC
>CAXTLE010000273.1:0-4528 GCA_964244855.1 uncultured Aestuariivirga sp.
CGGATGTTTTCATTCCGGAGAATGTGTGAATTATCGATCCCAACTTCTCTGTCATCACCGCACTTGTTGCGGTAATCCATGGTTGAGCTGGGGTAGAGCTATCCTGTGGGATTCCGCTGATTGAACGATGGATTACCGCAACAAGTGCGGTAATGACAAAGCTATGGGAGTTCTCCCGTGATATAAAATGATAGTTTTGGTGCAAAAGCCTGTCAGGCGATTGACTCTGCACCCTCTTGGAATAAGCTAATCGTACAAACTTGGAAATGGAACAAATGTTCCACGACCGGGTCACCGCAGCGCGCCACAAGAAGCAAGTGCGGGTAAAGGGAGAAGATCCGGGCAACCCTGTGTCTGGATGGTGTTCATTTGCCTGTTCCAAACTAAAGCGTAGCGGCCAACTACTGTGCCTCCTTTGGGGGAAATTCCGGCCAACAACAGGTGCTACCGGACACCATTATCTTGGAGCCCATAATGAAAAAGTTTCTTCTCGCTGCCGCTGCCGCCGCTTTGATGTCCGGCACAGCATTCGCTGGCAACATCGGTGTGTCGATGGCCAACTCGGATACATTCCTGACCGTTCTGCGCAAGGGCATTGAATCTGCCGCTGCTGCTGCCAACCAGCCCGTTCAAATTGAAATCGCTGATGACGATGTGTCGAAGCAGCTTTCGCAAATCCAGAACTTCATTGCTGGCAAAGTAGACGCCATCATCGTCAACGCTGTTGACACTTCGGCCACAGCGCCAATGACCAAGCTTGCCAACGATGCCGGCATTCCAATCGTTTACGTGAACCGTCAGCCAGCTGACGTTGACGCACTCGGCAAGGGCGCTTTTGTTGCTTCGAACGAAGTTGACTCCGGCACGCTCGAAACCAAAGAAACCTGCCGCCTCCTGAAAGAAGCTGGCAAGACCGAAGCCAACATCCTGATCATGGTTGGCGATCTTGCCAACCAGGCCGCTGTTCAACGCACCAAGGACATTCATGACGTGATGGCCGGACCAGATTGCGGTGTGAAGCTGACCGTTCTCGATGAGCAGACCGCTGTTTGGGACCCCGTCAAGGCACAAGACTTGATGACAAACTGGATCGCTGCCGGCCACAAGCCAGATGCAGTGATTGCCAACAACGACAACATGGCAATTGGCGCAATCAACGCCATGAAGGCTGCTGGTTGGGACATGAAGACAGTGATCGTGGGCGGTATTGACGCTACCCAGGAAGCGCTTGCCTATATGAAGGCTGGCGATCTTGATATCACAGTGTTCCAGGACGCTGCTGGCCAAGGCGGTGGTGCAGTTGGTGCTGCAATCGCTCTTGCCAAGGGCGAAAAAGTAGAAACCAAGGTATGGATCCCGTTCCAGCTGGTCACACCAGCGAACATGGGCGACTTCATGGCCAAGAATTAATCGACAAATAGGTTTGAATGCGCCACCTTGAAAGAGGTGGCGCATTTTTTTAGGTGGGCACGATGACAGGCACAGGCGTTGTGATACCAACTGCAGTTTTTAGCACTCTTTCTTCTCCCTCCCCCTTGTGGGGAGGGCCGGGGTGGGGGTCGCGCTGGCCTTTGAGCCTTGCAAAGATTCTTTTCAACAACGAAGGTCCGAGCGACCCCCACCCTAACCCTCCCCACAAGGGGGAACTGCAGCAGAATGTGGATCAAGAGTAGTGAGTCACCTCAAATGACGAATCACGTCAGTCCAACGACCATGAAAGCCGTTCGTGAAAGCGGGGCTGTGCCTGCAGCTGATTACATTCTTGAAGTCGATGATGTGCGGAAGGAATTTCCGGGTGTTGTGGCGCTTGACAATGTGAAGTTCAAATTGCGCCGCGGCACGGTGCACGCCCTGATGGGCGAAAATGGTGCTGGCAAATCCACCTTGATGAAAATCGTGGCGGGCATTTACACGCCTGATTCAGGCTCATTCAAACTGCGGGGCGTTGATATCCGCCTGAAGAACCCGCTGGATGCATTGGAGAATGGCATCGCGATGATTCACCAGGAATTGAACCTGATGAACCCGATGACGATTTCGGAAAATATCTGGATCCGGCGCGAACCCACAAACATGTTCGGCCTCGTCAATCACGGCGAGATGCATCGCAAAACCGTCGAGCTGTTCAAGAAACTCAACATCGATCTCGACCCTGATGTTGAAGTTGGCACGTTGAGTGTTGCCAACCGCCAGATGGTTGAAATCGCCAAGGCTGTGTCATTCAACTCCGATGTGCTGATCATGGACGAGCCGACTTCGGCGCTTACTGAAAAAGAGGTGGATCACCTCTTTACAATCATCCGTGCACTGAAGGCTGAAGGCAAGGGCATCATCTACATCACTCATAAAATGAATGAGTTGTTTGAGATTGCCGATGAAGTGTCAGTGTTCCGGGATGGCAAGTACATTGCGACGAAACTCTCCACTGAAGTGAAGCGCGATGAAATCATCCACATGATGGTGGGCCGTGAAATTACGCAGATGTTTCCGAAGGAAACCGTGCCGATCACAGATGTGGTTTTGTCGGTCAAGGATCTGACGCTCGATGGCGTTTTCAAAGATGTATCGTTTGATGTTCGCGCCGGCGAAATTTTGGGAATCGCAGGGCTTGTGGGATCAGGCCGCTCCAACATCGCGGAAACCATTTTTGGTGTGTCGCCTGCCAGTTCCGGCACAATTTCGATCAATGGAAAACTTGTGAACATGTCGTCGCCGCGCGTTGCGATGGAACATGGCATGGCCTTCCTCACCGAAGACCGCAAACAAACCGGCTGTTTCCTGATGCTGGACGTTCAGCAGAATGTTCAGATCGCGGTGCTGCAAGATAAGTATGTGAAGAACGGGTTTGTGCAACAGGGGCAACTCAGCAAAGATACCACCGACATGGCCAACCGCCTGCGGGTGCGTACGCCGGATATGCAGGAGCCTGTGATCAATCTATCCGGAGGCAATCAGCAGAAGGTTTTGATTGCGCGCTGGTTGTTGACGGAGCCAAAAATATTGATTTTGGACGAACCGACACGCGGCATTGATGTGGGTGCGAAGGCTGAAATTCACAAACTGATTTCGCGGCTTGCGGGCCAGGGCGTTGCCGTCATCATGATCTCGTCAGAAATGCCTGAGGTGTTGGGCATGAGTGATCGTATCATGGTTGTGCATGAGGGCCGTGTCACAGGTTTCCTTGATCGCAGCGAAGCCGATCAAGTCAAGATTATGGAATTGGCTTCACACTGAGCTGTGAAACCCTAGGGAGCGGCACAAATGTCTAATGAACTTGGGAATACCTCAACCACAGGCTTGAAAAAAGTCAAACGCATGCCGCCTGAAGTTTCAATTCTTCTCGTGCTGGCTGGCATTGCTTTGGTGTTTGAAATTCTCGGCTGGTATTTTGTCGGCGAAAGCTTTTTGGGTTCGAAGCAGCGCCTGTCGATCATCGTGTTGCAGGTGGCCATCATCGGCATCATTGCGGTTGGTGTGACACAAGTCATCATCACTGCTGGCGTCGATTTGTCATCAGGGTCGATGGTGGGATTCATCGCCATGGTGGCCGCGAGTTTTGCGCAGACTTCGACCAATGCCCGCGCGGTTTTCGCCACGCCCGACTTTGCCTGGATGGGGCTGGGATGGTTCATCGATTCAAGCCCGTTGTGGGCGATTGCTGTGGGATTATTGCTGGGATTGTGCCTTGGCGTGCTCAACGGATTGGTCATCGCAAAAACCGGCATTCCACCTTTCATTGCCACCTTGGGCATGATGGTGTCGGTGCGTGGCCTTGCGAAGTGGTACACGCTGGGTCAGCCGGTTGCTTTGCTTAATCAGGATTTCGTCTGGTTCGGGCAGAGTTTTGATGTGGGAGGCTTCCCGGTTCCACGCATTGTCATTGTGTTTTTTATCTTGGCAGCGATCTGCCATGTGATGCTGTCCTATACGCGCTATGGCAAATTTACTTATGCGATTGGCGCGAACCCCTTGGTGGCGCGGGTGTCCGGCATCGACATTGGCAGACATCTGATCAAGGTCTATGCGGTTGCGGGCCTATTGTCTGGACTTGCTGGCGTCATGCTGGCGGCACGGGCGCAGTCGGCGCAGCCTGGCATGGGTGTGGCTTTTGAGCTTGATGCGATTGCGGCGACTGTGATTGGTGGCACGTCGCTGGCGGGCGGTGTGGGGCGGATTACGGGCACTGTGATTGGAACAATTATCCTTGGGGTGGTGACGTCGGGTTTCACGTTCCTGAAGGTGGGGGCTTACTATCAGGAGATCGTGAAGGGCCTGATTATTGTGGCCGCCGTGGTGATTGACCAGCATCGCCAGAATAAACGCCGGAAGTCGTAAAATAGTTCTTGAATTGTTCCGAAGTTGCTATTACGTTCTCTCGTATGGCTACTTTGATGGATATGCGTCAATCGCCGGGCTTGGACGCCGGCATGTTGGGTGTGGGGAAATTCACCTCCCTGCCGCAGATGGAACGCGGGCGGGGTGCGCGGTCTAATCCGGCGCATCGGTTTGACAGTGTTGAGCGCACGTT
>CAXTLE010000274.1:0-4521 GCA_964244855.1 uncultured Aestuariivirga sp.
AAGGCCTTTAATACCGCAGGTGGAGCCGTCGCATAATCAGCCCCAATCAATGCCGCCTCCTTGATATGGTTTGCGGTGCGAATGGAAGCCGCAAGTATATTGGTGTCAAAACCATAATTGTCGTAAATCTGCCGGATCTCCGAAATCAGCTCCATGCCGTCCAAATTGATATCATCAAGCCGGCCAACGAAAGGCGAAATGAAAGTGGCTCCGGCCTTTGCCGCGAGAAGCGCCTGGTTGGCCGAGAAACACAAGGTCACATTCACCATCGTGTCTTCAGACGAGAAAGATTTGCACGCGCGCAAACCATCAAACGTCAGCGGCACCTTGATCGCGACGTTCTTCGCAATCTTCCGCAAGATGTTACCCTCGCGCATCATGCCGTCATAGTCGAGTGCTGCCACTTCAGCACTGACAGGGCCTTCCACGAAAGAACAAATTTCAGCAATCGTCTCTTTGAAATCGCGGCCTGATTTTGCAATCAGCGATGGGTTGGTGGTCACCCCATCCACCAGCCCCATTTGCTGACATTCCTTGATATCTTTGATCTCAGCCGTATCAACAAAAAATTTCATGGTGCTCTCCTCAATTCAGAATGATCTGCTCTTGTTCGGCATTCAACAACCCTTGAACAATCTTGTCCACGAGTTTTGAACGTGCTGAAAACCGTTTGCCATCCAGTTTTGTAACGGCCCGCACAAAGCGCAGACTGTTGGTGACAAACACAAAATCCGCCTTGGCGAGGTCAGCTGGCTTCACCTGTTTTTCACGCACGGAAATCCCGGCATTCTTCGCCAGACTGATCACGGCATTGCGCATGATACCCGGCAATACGGCTTCGCTGAGCGAAGGTGTGACGAGCGCACCATCGAATTCAAGAAAAATATTCCCGATTGTCGTGCAAGACACACGGCCCCCGGTGTTCAACATCAACGCATCATCAGCATCACCAGCACGGGCTTCCCGCGCCGCCAGAATATTATCAACATAGGATGTGGTTTTCATGCGTGGCGAAGGGGAATGTAAATTGCGCCGGACCTTTGACGTCAACAGTGACAAGGGCTGAAATCGCAAACTCGCATCAAAGGGCTGCAAACTTCCAACCAATGTGGGTTTGGAAATGTCGCCACTGAGCCCGCGACCACCATCGCCACGTGTCAACGTCAATCGCAAAACGTGATGGTCTTTGCTGCGATATGTCAAAGCATCTATGGCATTCTCGATATCTGTCTCCGGAAACGGAATACCACATTCAGCAGCGGCCTTGCGCATGCGTTCAATATGTTCAAACCGCCAGAGCGCAATGCCCTTGCTGACGGCAAGTGTCTCAAACAAGCCATCGCCCAAAGTCAGTCCTCGGTCGTGCGGGGACAAAGCCAGCTTGCCCGATACCAATTCCCCATTGAACCAAACGCGCTTCATGCCGCTACCTTCAGGAAATTCTTCAGCATATCATAGCCATGCTCAGTCAAAATCGACTCCGGGTGAAATTGTACGCCAAAAGTTGGATGATCACGATGTGTCAGTCCCATGATCTCGCCATCTGCGCTGCGGGCCGTGACCCGCAACGGGGTCTGCTCCACATTCTCGACGATCAGTGAATGGTAGCGTCCTGCCGAGAAGTTCTGCGGCAGACCTTTGAAAACCCCGGTTCCATCGTGACTGACGGCGGACGCCTCGCCATGCATGGGCTGTTTGGCCCGCAACACTTTGCCGCCAAAAACCTGCCCAATGGCCTGATGACCCAGGCATATGCCCAGCAGGGGAATTTTTCCGGAATACTGCGCAATGATATCCATCGACGCGCCAGCATCATCAGGTGTGCAAGGCCCCGGCGAAATGACAATTGCTTTTGAATGGATGCGCACTGGAACCTCGTCATTGCGCACAACATTCACGGCAGCACCAAGCTCACGGAAGTAACGTGCGATATTGTGCACAAAGCTGTCGTAGTTATCGATCAGGAGGATCACGCCATGGCCTCCATGATCCGCCGCACCTTCACCAGACTCTCCTCGTATTCGGCTTCAGGGTCAGACCGCGCCGTAATGCCACCCCCACCCTGCACGCGCATCATGCCATCACTCACTTGTACTGTTCGAATCCCAATGTTGAAATCACAAGTGCCGTTAAAACTTAAATACCCCATAGACCCGCAATAGACTCCGCGGGGTGAAGCTTCCAGTTCCGCAATGATTTCCATGGCCCTGACTTTCGGAGCACCCGTAATGGAGCCTCCCGGAAACACCGCTTGCAAAAGACCTACCGCCGTCACGTTATCAAATAATTCGCCCTGCACCACCGATACGAGGTGATGCACATTGGCATAGGTTTCGAGGCCGCACAGCACTGGCACTTTCACTGTTCCAGGCTTTGAAACAATCGAGAGATCATTGCGCAACAAATCCACAATCATCACATTCTCGGCGCGGTCCTTGCGGGACGATTGCAGATCGGCAATCAGCACTGCATCACTAGCCGGATCGTCTCCACGCCTCCGAGTGCCCTTGATCGGCCGCGCTTCCGCCGTTTTTCCGTCATAACGGATCAACCTTTCGGGCGAAGAGGAAATGACTTTCACTTCTTCATAATCCAGGAGAGCCGCAAAAGGAGCAGGATTTTTTTCCCGCAACTCACAATAGAGCGCAAAGGCATCAAAATCCTCGGGCAGCCTGGCCTCAAAGCTCTGGGTGATATTGGCCTGGAAAATATCCCCCGCCAAAATGTAGTCGACCGTGCGTTGCACATTGGCCTCATGCCGACTTTGCGTGATGGCAGCTTTGAACGTCGCGCGAACAGTTTCACCCAACTTTTGCTGCTTGCGCGAAAGCAAATTCTCTAAAGCACTTACATCATCTTTGTCCATGCCAACGATCCATGCACGCTCTTGCAAATGATCAACCACCACAACCGTTTCGTACATGTGAAACACCATATCCGGACATACTGCATCGAAGGCCGGAATACGTGCCTTGGGCTCCAGATACCGTCCATAATCATATGAAATATACCCAGCCCACCCCCCTTGAAACGGCGGCAATCCGGGGATCGTTTTGGTTGGGTTTTGTGCAAGCAGCGACTGCAATAAATCAAACGGCTTCTCAGGCTTTTCCACGCCATCCAGAAATGCCACTCCTGCCCGCACCACCAGACTGTGTTTGGGGTTCACCGCCACAAACGAATAGCGCCCAAGATGCTCATGCCGCTGTGCACTTTCAAACAGTGTCAAAGCGCTTTGATCCTTCAAACGACGCGCCATGGCAAAGGGTTCGCCGTAGACTATTTCTGTGTATTCATGAAATTGCATAACCCCGATATAGGGCTGGAACGCCAAAGCCTCAAAGCCTATCTCGGAACGATGTCTGAAACCCCGATTCCACTGGCTGATGTGTTGCTGCCGCTCGCAGTGGATGGTCCCTATTCCTACCGGGTCCCCGAAGGCATGATCTTGGCCCCCGGCGACTATGTGCAGGTACCACTTGGGCCTAGGCACTACATCGGCGTGGTCTGGGAACGCCGCGACACCTTTGGCACCAATCTTAAACTCCGCGATGTCACTGAAAAATATGACATAATGCCGATGTCAGCAACCCACCGAAAATTCATCGAATGGCTCTCCGCCTACTACCTCGACTCGATGGGTGCAGTTCTCCGCATGGTGCTGCGCGTGCCCTCAGCCTTCGAACCCGAACGCCAGCGCATGGCCTACACAATCGGTTCATTTGTTCCCAGGAAACTCACCCCGCAGCGAGCACGGATTCTCGAGGTGGCACGGGAAGGCTTTGCCCTCTCCGCAGCCGAACTCGCATCTGCCGCAGGCGTAGGACAATCTGTGGTGAAATCACTTGCTGAATCTGGTGCGCTGAAACCCATACCCATTGCCGCCCACGCAGCTTTCCAGCCGCCAAAACTCAACAACGGCAACAAGAAATTATCATCAGCGCAGAAAGAAGCCGCCGCCACTTTACGCGCCAGCATTGCCACGAGACAACACAAGGTGACCCTGCTCGATGGTGTTACGGGCTCCGGCAAAACCGAAGTCTATTTCGAAGCCATGGCGGCAAGTCTTGCGGCTGGATTTCAGGTGTTGTTGCTCTTGCCCGAAATCGCTTTGACTGGCGGTTTCCTCGCCCGCGTCGAAGAACGCTTCGGCTGCGTGCCCGCAGGCTGGCATTCAGATTTGCGCCCGCGTGAACGGGAGCGTGTCTGGCGCGGTGTTGCAGAGGGCCGAGCAAAAATTGTCGTAGGCGCACGGTCAGCTCTTTTTCTGCCATGGAAAAATCTGGGCCTCATCGTCGTCGATGAAGAGCACGAAACCGCCTACAAACAATCTGAAGGCGTCACCTATCACGCCCGCGATATGGCGGTGCTTTATGGCAATGTGGGAAAATTTCCCGTGGTGCTGGCCTCGGCCACACCATCCCTGGAAAGCGTCGTCAATGTCGATCGTGGCCGCTACGCCACAGTGAAATTGCAGGACCGTCATGGCCGCCCGGAATTGCCTGAAATCAAGCTCATCGA
>CAXTLE010000275.1:0-4471 GCA_964244855.1 uncultured Aestuariivirga sp.
AAGTGAAACTCCGTCTGCAAGGTGTCGAAGCTCTCGACAAAGCCGCCGCCGCAGTGGTGCAGGGCGTGCAGATTTTTGTCCGTGATGCGAACCCCATCGAGTCAATATCCAAACGCCTTGAACGCAAAGGCAAGGCCCCGGTGTTGTTGACACTGATCACAGAGTCTGGCCGCGAAGTGGATGTGTCACTGGGGCAGAATTTTGTGATGACGCCGCAAATCAAGGGCGCGTTGAAGGCTGTGAATGGCGTTGTGGATGTGGTTGACCTTTAGGCTCTGATGCACGCAATCAGAACAGACCGTCATTCCCGCGAAGGCGGGAATCCAGGCTTTCCACAAGCTCACAAATTGACAGTCTGGATTCCCGCCTTCGCGGGAATGACGGTGCTGATGTCATAAACCCCACGCTCCACCTTCAAAAACCAGCCATAAACATTATCCCGCAAAATCGTCGCGGCCCGGTCAACCCGCGTCGCCGCTTTCACATCACGCGGGCGCGAAGGTCCATGCAGCTTCAAATGCTCCACACACTTCAAAGCATCTTGCCGATAAGCCGTCATCAAAGGCGTGCGCGTCGATCCCCCCACATTCGGGTCCCCATTGCGCGCGTTGAATTCCTTCAACAACACTCCCCTGCGCTTCAAATTGGGCCGTGGCGCATAGGCCACCGGGTCTGCCAAAACCTCAACACTCCCCGCAGCCGAAACCACAATCAAACCAAGCCCCAAGCGCCGACACAGTTTCGTCGCATCCGACGTCACACCGCGCTTCGGCCGCGCCACTGCCACATAAACATGCTCCGCTACCGTCAGTCGGTCGACTGCTTGGTAGAGCAGGGCCAGCGACAAGGATTGTTTCAACTCCACAATCACCGGAGTTTCCACGCCACGAACTGCAACGACATCACAGCCCTTTATTTCGGCTTTGACAACGAAGCCCTGGGCTTCGAGATGGCGCTTGATGGGGAGATAGAGATCAGTTTCGGGCATGCCGCCTTTTAACTGATTCTATGGTTTTGTGACTTGCGTCAATGTTTCGACACTGCGACGTGAAATTTTAAAACTTGTGCCGTTGTCCGTGCATGTGACTCCATCTTTGGCAACGGTGCAGGTGGTTTTTGCATAAACGTTGCTGTCACCGTCTCGCAGTGTGTCCTGACCTTCGACTGAACTGACCGGAATGTTTTGGTCTGAGACTTTGACATGGCCATTTTCAATATATGCCATCAATTCCGTTGGTTTGAAGCGCACGCAATAAACCCGAAAACTGCTTCCAGATTGGGCAGGATCGCTTTGACCGCACTGAATGTTGCCTGATGTTGTGATGAAGCCATCGCTCAAGTTCTTGGTTTCGGCATTGGCGCCAAGAGACGGTACAAGCAATACAGAAGTCAACACTAGGATTGGCAGAGTCTTCATGGCGGTCTCCCCGGTCTGAGATATACTCAACACCTAATTGGGCCCCTCTACAACAGGCTATGTTCGCACCGCCGTCGAATAAGCATCCATCATCGCCCGGCTCATATTGCCAGGCTTGAACATGTAGGGTCCGATCTCTGCAACTGGCGTCACTTCTGCCGCTGACCCCACAATGAAGCACTCGTTAAAGGTCGAAAGCTCTTCCGGCATGATGCGGCGTTCGATCACGTCGAGGCCTTCCTTCTTCGCCAGTGCAATCACCGTCTGCCGCGTCAACCCATTCAGGAAGCAATCGGCAATCGGGGTGTGAATAGCTCCGTCGCGCACAAAGAAAATATTGGCTCCCGTACATTCGGCAACCCGGCCTTGCCAGTCCAGCATCATGGCGTCGGCGTAGCCTTTTTTCTCAGCTTTGTGTTTCGAGATCGTGCAGATCATATACAGTCCAGCCGCCTTCGCATGAACAGGTGCGCACATTGGATCGGGGCGGCGATAATCGGCGATATCGAGTTTGATGCCCTTCATCTTGGTTTCAGGATCGAACATGGACGGCCAGGCCCAACTTGCGATAGCGACATGGATGGTGTTGTTCTGGGCCGAAACCGCCATCATTTCGGACCCACGGAAGGCCACCGGGCGCACATATTGATCGCCTCCACCCATAAGTTCGACAACCTTGTGCTTGGCCGTGTTGATCTCGTCATCAGTGTAGGGCAAGTCAAAATCCATGATATTCGCCGAATTGCGGAAACGCTCCGTATGCTCTTTCGACTTGAAAATCTTGCCGCCGTAAGCGCGTTCACCTTCGAACACCGAAGAAGCGTAGTGCAAACCATGGGTGAGTACATGCACCTTGGCGTCTTGCCAGGCTATGATGTTGCCGTTGAACCAGATTACGCCCTCACGCTTGTCGAACGGAATAATGCTCATGATCTTCTCCCAAAGTTTTGCCAGCGGCCCAAGACGTGCGATAAGTTTATCTGACTCGTCCAGTAACTGCGACGCTAACACACAGGAAATATATGTCAACATGGCTGACGTAAATGCAACCATGCAAAAACCGCACTTAACAATGACTGATACCGCTGCTGCAGAACTGGTGGAAATCCTGTTCTTTGCCTATCGTGACTTTGTGGCCGATGCCGATGTTTCTTTGGAGGAGCTCAAATTCGGTCGCGCCCACCACCGCGTCCTGCACTTTGTGGGCCGCAGCCCCGGCATGACGGTGGCGCAATTGCTGGATATTTTGCGCATTACCAAACAGTCCCTGAGTCGCGTGTTGAAGGATCTTTTGGAGCAGGGCTATGTGCTGCAAAAAGAAGGTCCGGAAGATCGTCGTCAACGTCTTCTGTATTTGACTCCCGAAGGTACAGCACTCTGGCAGAAACTCATCACCCCGCAAATGCAGCGCTTCCGCGATGCCGCCCGGCATTTGGGGGAGGGCGATGGTACGCTGTATCGCGAACTGCTTTTGCAACTCATCAACCCGGAAAACCGCGAAGTTGCCGAACACTGGGTGTCCCGCGTTGCGACGTCGCCATGAGTGATAACGCTGCCCATATCCTCTTGGTGGACGACGACAGACGCATCCGTGAGCTTTTAACGGCCTATCTCAAATCAAATGGCTTTCGAGTCACCGCCGCCGGCAACGCAGGCGAAGCGCGGAAAGCCTTGGAAGGATTGGCATTCGATATCATGGTTCTGGACATCATGATTACGGCGGACCGCGTTTTTGGTTTCGCTGCGTCGTTGCGCGGCAAAGGCAATGCTGTTCCCATTCTGATGTTGTCAGCCCGTTCCGATACTTCGGACCGCATTCAAGGCTTGGCCAGCGGCAGTGATGACTATTTGGGAAAGCCTTTTGAACCAGAGGAATTGCTTTTGCGGCTGCGGAACCTGCTGCGCCGCAGCCAACCACGCGAAGAAAAAATCACAGCAGTCAAGTTTGGCGATTGTGTTTTTGAACTCGAAAACGGCTCACTTACAAAGTCAGGTGAAGCGCTGCGTCTCACGGGTCGCGAAAAAGATATCTTGCGCCTGCTCGCTGCAACACCGGGGCAAGTTGTGGCACGCACACTGCTACAGCCTGATGGCGTATCGGACGACGCGCGCGCTATTGACGTGCAAATGAATCGCCTTCGCCAGAAAATTGAAAACGATCCAGCCAACCCCATGTATTTGCAAACCATGCGCGGGCAGGGCTACTGTCTGTTTGCAGAGGTCATGTAATGCCCAACGAACATTCCCCAAGCTTGTATAATCGCTTCAATCGCATGCTGGAACACTATGCTCCAGCAGGACTCTATCGTCGCGCCATGTTGATCCTCATCGTGCCGGTATTGTTGATGCAGTTGATTGTCGCCGGCTTTATTCTGGATCGGCACTGGGACAATGTGACCAAGATTTTGGCCCGAGCCTTGAGCCGCGATGTTGGCATTCTGGTCGAACTCTACAATCGGTCTGACAAGTCGGAGGCAGCTGCTCGTGACATCGAAAAGCTTGCGCATGATCGCCTGAGTCTGGAATTGTCAGTCTTGCGCGACGCGACCTTGCCAAACGTACCGCAGCCAGCGTTCTACCAGCTCTTTGACGTGAAAATGCAAAAATATCTGGCGCGCGAAACCGGCAGACCATTCACCGTTGTTGCTGATGCGCCTGATGACATGGTGGAAATCCAGGTGGAAGTCGAACCACGTCTGGTGTTCAAAGTGAAAGCTGAAGCCGATCGGGCATGGGCGTCAAATACACCTTTTTTGATGCTGCTGATGCTGGGATCCACGGCGTTGTTACTGTCGATTGCCGCATTGTTTTTGCGCAATCAGATCAGGCCTATTCTGGAACTTGCCAACGCAGCCCATGACTTTGGTTTGGGGCGTGACAACAAACAATTCCGACCCCGTGGCGCGGCCGAAATCCGCGAGGCTGGACAATCCTTCCTCGACATGCGCCGCCGTATTGCACGGCATGTCGAACAGCGCACTGCCATGCTGGCGGGCGTCAGCCATGACCTTCGCACCATCTTGACTCGGTTCAAGTTGGAGCTGGCTGTGATTG
>CAXTLE010000276.1:0-4457 GCA_964244855.1 uncultured Aestuariivirga sp.
AGGGCCTGGGGCTGTCTGAGCGCTTGGGCTACGACTTCAAGGACCCGCAACTGCTGGACCACGCGCTGACCCATGGCAGCCTTCCGAAAGCCTCTGACAATTATGAGCGGTTGGAATTTCTGGGTGACCGGGTGCTGGGTTTGGTGATTGCCGAGGCGCTCTACCGCCAGCATGGCCGCGACCGTGAAGGCAAATTGGCCGCACGGCATAGTACGCTGGTGCGTGGTGAGCTGTGCGCCGATGTAGCGGAAAAACTGGGCCTCTCTGAAATCGTCAAGGTCGGTGTCGCCGAGAAAAAACTGGGCGTCAACCGCATGCGCTCCATTCTCGGCGATGTGATGGAAGCCGTGATCGGGGCCGTCTATATGGATGCGGGCATGGATGTGGCGCGGCATTTCGTGTTACGGCACTGGGCTGAACATTTGCAAAAGCCGGAGACGGCGCGCAAGGATGCCAAGACCTTCGTGCAGGAATGGGTGCTGGCGCGGGGCACGTCACTTCCGCTATATGAGGTCACCGAACGGTCAGGTCCCGAACATCAACCGGAATTCACCGTGAAACTGACCGTTGCCAAATATGGCCAGGCTGAGGGCAGGGGACGTTCGAAACAGATTGCGGAGATGGCTGCCGCACAGAACTTTATCGAGTCAGGCAAATTGAGAACATGACGGACGTTGAACAGACCCATTTCGGCTTTGCTGCCATTATTGGCGCGCCAAATGCGGGCAAGTCCACTTTGGTGAATCAGTTGGTGGGTTCGAAGATTTCGATTGTGTCGCACAAGGTGCAAACCACGCGGGCGCGTATTCGTGCGATTCTGGTGGAGGGTGGCGTGCAGGCGGTGCTGGTGGATACACCTGGTATCTTCGCACCCAAGCGCAAGCTTGATGAACATATGGTGCAAAGTGCTTGGGCAGGTGCGTCTGAAGCCGATGCGGTGTTGCTGCTGATTGATGCCCGGCGCGGGCTGGATGAGCAGGCGGAGAAGATCATCGAACAGCTGAAAGCCAACAAGGCGAAGGCCATGCTTGTGCTCAACAAGGTGGACCTGTTGCGGGCGGAGCAACTGTTGCCACTGTCACAAAAGATCAATGAGACGTTTCCGTTTTCCGATACCTATATGGTCAGTGCACTGAATGGTTCTGGTGTGGATGCACTACGGACAAAAATTGTTTTGCTGATGCCGGCAGGGCCATGGCATTATCCGGGTGATCAGGCAGCCGATGTGAATTTGCGTTTCATCGCAGCGGAAATTACGCGTGAGAAAATCTACGAACGGCTGCATGAAGAGCTGCCCTATTCCTCAACCGTTGAAACCGAGGGCTGGGAAGAAAAGCGCGACGGTTCCGTCAAAATTTCGCAGACCATATTTGTCGAGCGCGATGGCCAGAAGGCCATTGTACTGGGCAAGGGTGGGCAGACGGCCAAGACGCTTGGCATGCTGGCGCGCAAGGACATGGAAGATGCCTTCGAACGCAAGGTGCATTTGTTCCTGTTCGTCAAGGTGCGCGAAAACTGGTCGCAGGACCCCGAGCGCATCCGCATGATGGGGCTGTGACATGGAATGGCGCGACGAGGGCGTTATTCTTGCCGTGCGCAGCCACGGCGAAACCTCGTCCATTGCCGAAATTTTCACGGCTGAACATGGCCGCTGTCTGGGATTGATCCGCGGTGGGCGATCTCGTCACATGCGGCCCGTTTTGCAGGCGGGCAATCTGGTGTCGATCCTCTGGCGGGCGCGGCTTGAGGAGCATCTGGGGAATTTTACGCTGGAACCGGTGTCATTGCGGGCCGGGTTCATCATCGAAAATGCCTTGCGGTTGACGGGACTTGGTTCACTCACGGCACTGGCGCAAGTGCTGCCGGAGCGGGAGCCGCATCCCAAACTTTATGAGGCCATGCGCATTGTTCTGGAAGCCATTGACCACGATGAATTGTGGCCCGCACTGATGGTGCGCTGGGAAATGGGCCTGCTGGACGAATTGGGCTTCGGCCTTGATCTCTCGAAATGTGCTTCAACCGGACTGGCAGAAGAGCTTGTCTATGTGTCTCCCAAAACCGGCAAGGCTGTGAGCCGTGCGGCTGGCACGCCATATCATGATCGCCTGTTCGGACTGCCCGACTTTCTGAAAGGTGGCTTGGCTGCTACTGCCGCTCAAGTGTGTGAAGGCATGAAGCTGACGGGATATTTTCTGGAACGCCATGTCTTCGAACCCCGCAATGTGCCACTGCCGCAGGCGCGGACAATGCTCGAACAGGCGCTGGGCAAGGCCGCCGCATGATTGGCCGCTTGAACCATATCGCCATCGCCGTGCCAGATCTCGCCGCAGCATCACAGGTTTATGTGGAGATGCTCGGTGCGAAAGTCTCGGCACCGAAAGCCTTGGCCAAACATGGCGTGACCGTGGTGTTCATTGAACTGCCCAATACCAAAATAGAACTGCTGGAACCCTTGGGCTCCGCTTCACCCATCGCAGCCTTTCTGGCAAAAAATCCATCGGGCGGCATGCATCATGTCTGCTACGAGGTGGAAGATATCATGGCGGCGCGGAAGCAACTGATCGCAAAAGGGGCCCGTATACTGGGCGGCGACGAACCGACAATCGGTGCCCACGGCAAACCCGTGCTGTTCCTGCACCCCAAGGGATTCAACGGCACATTGGTGGAGCTCGAACAGGCATGAAATGGACCAGCGCGATTGCGATCTACTTCATCATCTGGTGGCTGGTGTTGTTCGTGGTTCTACCGTTTGGGGTGAAGAATGCGGCTGAGACTGGCGAGACAGTGGACGGCGGCAACGACGAAGGTGCACCGGTGGTGCACGGGCTGAAATGGAAAGCAGGCATGACAACGGTCATCACCACGGTCGTGTTTGCGGTGGTTTATTGGTTGCTGGTCAATGATGTATTGAGCACAGCTGATCTGCCATTCATCAGGGATATGCCGAAGATATAAAACAAGCTTGCAAAACTACTGGTGCTATCATATATTGCAAGCATGAACAGTCGGCACCGCAAGACCCTGGAAGCGGTTTTCGCTGAGCCGACGAAAACAAACATTGCGTGGGCCGACATTGAGGCATTGTTGATTGCGGTTGGTTGTACAATGGCTGAAGGTTCCGGCTCTCGTGTAAAATTCAGTTACGGCAATGAAACGCTCGCTTTTCACAGGCCACATCCACGCAAAGAGGCAATTCGGTATCAAGTGAAAGATGCGCGAGCATTACTAGAAAAAATTGGAGTGAGGCCGTGAATACAATTCAATACAATGGTTATCAGGCCAACATCGTTTATGAAGCAGAGGACGATTTGCTGATCGGCCACATCATGCACATTAATGATATCATCGGCTTCCATGGAACTTCGCTGGAGGAAATGAAAGTTGCCTTCAAGGAAGCGGTGGATGACTATCTTGAGTACTGCCAGAAAATCGGCAAAGAACCCAACAAGCCATTCTCAGGCAAAGTGATGTTCCGCATTGATCCGGCCATCCACGCCAAGGCAGCACTTGCTGCACAGTTGAAGGGTGTTAGTTTGAATCAGTGGGCCGAGGACGTGCTAACCAAGGCGACTGCTTCAAGTTGATTGCTCCCAAATCAATGGGTCGATGCCATCCGTTCCAAAATACCAAACGCGTCGAAATGGCACGTTACTTGAGGATTGTAGAACCGCTTTTATCGCGCCTATGGCTACATCATCCGGTGTGACAAGTCTTCCATTTGTATATATGAGTAACTCAATCGGATACGCGCTCGTGTAATTCTTCTCAAGCTTGGACTTTATCACTTCTCGACTTGGGTCCGAAACCCACTGGAAAGTCTTGCCATTTCCATCTCGCAATTGCGCAGTGTTGTGGGCAATGCTTTGCGTGCAGTTTTCAACCAACTCAAACGCAATGTTCCCAACTGCGCTTTTGAATAGGATGTCTGGTGCAGGTTCAGGTCGCGATTGAATGCGACCTTCGTCCGTTGGCCATTCCATTGAACGTGCAAAAAGCTCAAATATTTTTCGTTCGTTTTCAGACTTCGCATTGGCCTTTGTTGACAATTTTCACCTCAAATCCGGCGGTGTCGCCTCAGTCTTCAGCGCCACCAGCGCCTCCTCCAGACTCATCACCTTCTGATCCTGCGATCCCAATCTCCGCATATTTACAGCCCGCTCATCCATCTCACGTTTGCCCACAACCACGATCACCGGAACCTTTTTCACCGAATGTTCGCGGACCTTGTAGTTGATCTTTTCGTTGCGGATGTCGACTTCGACGCGGTGACCTTGGTCTTTCAGCAGCTTGCCGACTTCCTGCGCATAGGCGTCCGCTTCCGAGGTAATGGTGGCCACCACAATTTGTGTGGGAGCCAGCCAGAGCGGGAAGTGGCCGGCGTAGTTTTCGATGAGGATGCCGAGGAAGCGTTCCATGGAGCCGCAAATGGCGCGGTGAATCATGACGGGCACGTGCTT
>CAXTLE010000277.1:0-4456 GCA_964244855.1 uncultured Aestuariivirga sp.
CCCACGCCTGTTCTCGGAATACGGGAATGCTATCATGACCATCAAGGGGTTCGCCGAACATCGCGGCACGGCCAGCCGGATGACCCTCGACCCCAGGACGGGCCAGTTTTCGCAAACCCCGATGCTTCATCCATTTTTGGAGAGGATGGAGGCCCGGGTCGAAATGGAACGCTGTGTTGTCACCACCTCAGTCCCAAAAGCACAAGACCTCAACGCGCAAGCATTTCAGCTTCCGCTTGCTGAATGACACCCACCTCAGACCTTCGAATATTTACAATGGAGACAAAAATGTACTCTACCAATCCACAAGCCCAAATATCAACCGCCGCACTCAATCTGGCCCCCATGTTTCAGGCCACAGAGGCACGCATGCGGCGCGCGCATGAGAAGCATTAGGGCTATCCCTATAATCTCAGTTTTGAGCCTGGCGTGCCCGCATCACTCAGCAACTACCTGATCAACAATCTGGGCGATCCCTATGCGGGTTCGCACTATGCTTCCGAAGTCTGCGCGATGGAGCTTGAGGCTGTGCAGTGGTTGATGAACCTCTGGGGCTGTGTGTCCCATGACGACTATTGGGGCTCGATTGGCGCAAGCGGCACGGAAGGCAATCTCTGGGGCATTTATCTGGGTCGCGAGGCGCTACCGGATGCGGTGCTATTGCACAGCGCTGATGCCCATTACTCCATACCAAAGGCCGCCCGCATTCAGCGCATTGTGGCGCATGAAGTCGCAAGTCTCCCCACTGGCGAAATGGATCTCGACGCCTTGGGCACGCAACTGGCTGCGCTCAACGGCAGGCCTGTGATTCTTGCTGTGACGTGCGGCACGACAATGAAGGGGGCCCATGATGACATTGGTGATGCACTTCGCGTCTTGGCCTCTTACGGCTATGATCGCAGCAATTCCTATGTGCATGTAGATGGCGCGTTGAATGCGATGGTGCTTCCATTTGCCAAGGATGTGCCTGAAACAATTTTGCCAAACTTCACACTTCACGCTATCGACAGCATTTCAACATCTGGCCACAAGATGATCGGTACACCTATGCCCTGCGGTGCACTGGTCTGCCGGAGGGAACATTCAACGCGCGTGGCGCGGTCCATTGCCTATCTGCGCTCCAACGACACCACACTGATGGGCTCGCGCAACGGCCACGCAGTGCTTGCGATATGGTCGCGGCTGATTGGCCACGGTGAAGCAGGTTTCATGCGTGACGTGGAATCGTGCATGGCTGGGGCGGAGCGCCTTGCAACGGCTATGAAGAAACAAGGTGTACCAGTTCTCCTCAATCCCTATTCTCTCACGGTGGTCTTCCCGGAACCTGCCATCTCGCTGGTCAAAACCTATCAGCTCGCCTGTTACAAAGGTCAGGCGCACGCCATCGTCATGCCCAATGTCACGCAGGCGTTGCTGGACGAATTTGTGGCCAGGTATGCTGTGTGGTGGAGTGGAAAGGCTTGACCATGAACCGTCGTCATTTTCTCTCTTGTGCTTCCCTCCTGGCGGTGTTGCCGCTGTCTGGCACTGCTTCTGCTGACCTGCCCAGGGTGCCCATGTTGCAGCGCAAATATATTGGACCAAATGCCGTGGAAGTTTCATTTTCCGGTAGTCGCAAGGACCAACTGTTGCAACTCCGTAGCAAGAGGAATGCGTTGTGGATTGAATCCGTAGCGTGGGAAGATCAGGAAGGATTCCGGCGTGTCGTGCCCATCCGCAAAAATCTGCCTCCTGGGAAAAACATGCCACTGCCAATGATCAGCAGCGCGCGAAGCATCTCTTTGACCATAACATGCTTGCCGTTGACTTCGGCAACAACACTTGTTGAATTGCATGATGGAATTTGACTGTGTCAATACAGGTGATCGGCTGGCTGCTCGACTGAATGTCTGCATTGATGGTGAGCTTGATCATGGAACTGAGTGCAAATGAGTTGTTGACGCTTCAAGCCGAGCAATCGGCTTTGCCGTCGTCACTGTTGGCTGATATGGTGCAACAGTTTTTAGTACGCACGAACTGGTCACGGCTAGAGATTGAGTCTTTTCAGCAACGGCAGCTCAAGATCCTGCTGCACCATTCCGTGCGCCATTCACACTACTATGCCGAAACAATTGGACCGCTCTTGGCAAAAGGTGCGCCGTTTGAAGACTATCCATCGCTCACCAAGCAGCAGCTGATGGACAATTTCGACCGGATCGTAACTGATAAGGCCCTGACACGCAGGATAATCGAACAGCATCTTGACGGTGATCAAGCAGGCACTCTTCTACTGGGTAAATACCGCACTTTGACATCGAGTGGCTCTACGGGGCAACGGGGCATTCTGGCATATGACGAGGCGGCCTGGCTCAACGTGATTGCCTTGATGGCGCGGGTCCAGCGTAACATGGGCATGACGCCACAGTCCCGCATTGTCGGCATTGGCGCGCCGGGGCCGATGCATATCTCAAACCGCATGTTTGCGGAGCGTCGGGCCATGATGCCTGACGTACCGCGCCTTGACGTTACGATGCCCATTGAATACGTCGTTAGGAGGCTCAACGACTACCAGCCCGAATCCATAATTACTTATCCCTCTTTCATACGCGCGTTGGCGCATGAGCAGGAAGCAGGCAATTTGCGCATTGAGCCAAAGATGTTTCGTTCGGCCGCAGAAGCCCTGCTTCCCGATCTTGTTGACATTGTGCAGGACGTTTGGGGTTGCTCGGTCTTCGAAGGTTACGCCTGTACAGAAGCGGGTAGCATTGCCAATGAATGCCTGCAGAAAAAGGGAATGCATATTGTGGAGGATAACCTCATTTTCGAGTCTGTTGACGACGCAAACAGGAATGTCGCAGAAGGCACACAAGGCAGCAAATGCCTGATCACGCCCCTTGGCAATCTGACCATGCCATTGATCCGCTACGAACTGTCAGACCTTGTGACACTGACCAAAGATCCTTGCCCGTGCGGAGGACACTCAAGACGTATTCTCTCAATAGAGGGTCGACGCGAGGATCGGATGAGCTTCACATCCATTGATGGAAAGACAGTGGAATTTGGCGCAGTTGAACTCAAGGCCGCGCTGACAACAATGCAAGGCATCAAGCAGTATCAATTGCTCCACCGCCAAAATGAGCTGGGATTGCGCATTATTGCAGCAGGCGGGGCGAACAAGATCGACGTGCAGCGTGGCGTACTGGATGCTTTGACTTTATCCCTGCGAAGCAAGGGAATTGATCTCTCAAGGATCGAGATTGAGTTTGTCGACAATATCGAACGGTCGAATATAAGCGCAAAACAGCAGCAGTTCGCCAGAATGAATTAGACACTTCACATTCTTTGGTCGGAGCCAGATTTCAGCAATCGTTCATGGACGGCAGCTATTCCGGCAGTCCCGCATCGACGAGGGAGCGGAGATGCCGGCCTTTCAATTCGGCGTCCTGATAGGTAAGCCGCTCAATCCAGGCAGCCGCTCGAAACTCGGGGTTTTCTGCCGTATGGATTGCTGCTTCTTTCCCCGCCTCTTCCACTTGCCCGGTTTGGAATAGGGCGTAGATCAAGGTGCGGCGGAAGGCACCAGTCATGAGTCCGTGCTGGCGCAACGTTGTGATGGCTGCATCGAAGTCACCTATCGAATTGTGGCAAATGGCAAGGTACCAAAAATACCAAGTCGGCGGGCGTGGGTTCAGTCTCATGGCCTGCTTCATGCACTCCAGACCCAAAAGCCCCTGCCCGGCGAATGCGAGCATAAAGGCTTTCGTCGCAAAGATGTCTGCGCCATTGGGATTGATGGCAAGCGCAGCGGCAAACTCGGCTTCGGCCCGCTGCCATTCCTTATGGTGCAGAAGCACCATGGCATGCACAAGGCGGACACGGTGATCATTATGGTCCAGGGCCACACCACGGCTGGCAAATTTTAGCGCCAGGTCCAGACTTGAATTGCCAGGATGCATCCAAATGCCCCATCGGAACAAATATGTTCGAGCAAGCTGACTGTGCGTCGGTGCATAGCCAGGATCAAGGTCCACAGCGCGGGTTAAGGAGATGATTTCCTCTTCCGTACTTGACCGCGATTTGATCCAGTTGTCACGTCCGCGCATGGAAAGCTCAAACACCTCCATGCTCGCTGGACGCTGTCGAGGAACGAGCGGTGTTGTCAGCCGCCCGACAACCGCCTGGGTCACCTGTTGGGAAATCTCGTCCTGAATATCGAAAACGTCTTTGTAAGCACTCTCATAACGTTCCGCCCAAACCTGTACCCCGTTGGCCTGGGTGTCAATGAGGTGTGCAGTGATGCGCAATCGGTCACCTGATTTTCGCAGGCTACCCCCGACGAGGTATCGGACTCCTAGTTCAGAGGCGATAAAAGCGTTGTGCTGTTCTTTGCCCTTGAATGAAAAGCTCGAATTTTTTGCAATCACAAACAGGTCAGCCGAGCGCGACAGATCGGTGATCACATCTTCTGCCAAGCCAT
>CAXTLE010000278.1:0-4455 GCA_964244855.1 uncultured Aestuariivirga sp.
AGACCGTAACGTTCCGCAGCCCGAACGATGCAGTGCGGGCAGGGGTTGGTGTGGTGCATCAAGAACAATCACTGTTCACCAATTTGACAGTTGCCGAAAATCTTGACCAACGCAACACAGGGCGCATCGGCGTCAAGAACTGGAAACGTATCAACAGTGAATGTGTCGCAGCTCTGAACAAGATTGGCGTAAACCTTGACCCCACTGCGCGGGTGAGCGACCTGTCCTTTGTTGATCGTCAAATGGTCGAAATCGCCCGTGCTGTTTCGATTGACCCTAATATGACAGGCACACCCCTGATCATTCTGGACGAGCCAACAGCGGTCCTCGAACAGACGGAAACGGCTGTGCTTGAACGCGAGATCCGCAAGCTCAAGGACATCGCAAGCGTCATATTTGTTTCCCATCGCCTCGACGAAATCATGCGGATTTGTGACCGCGTTGTCGTGTTGCGGGCTGGCAAAGTTGTCAGCGACAAAAAGACCAGCGACGTGACGAAGGAAGATTTGTTCCGGGACATGGCTGGTGGTGTGTCCCGAACTGCACATATCGCGCGCAAGCGTTCGTCTGAAAGCGCAAAGCCCGTCGTTGAGGTGCGCAATCTTACGCGCAAAGGTAAATTCAAAGACATTTCATTCAGTGCGCGGCCAGGCGAAGTCATTGCATTCGTCGGTACCAATGCATCCGGCCGCGAGGCTGTGGCGCGGACCATATTTGGTGCCGAGACTTATGACTCAGGCACAATCGAGGTAAAGAGCAAGCCAGTTTCGCGCTGGTCCATCCGCAAGGCGGTTCAGGCGGGTCTGGCCTATCTTCCTGCCGAACGCAAGGTTGAAAGCGCAATTCCCGGCCTCTCAGCCACGCGCAATATTGCACTCGTGTATCAAGGTGATGCCGCCAAGGGTCCGTTTCTCAAGCTCAGCAAATTGGCAGCTACTGCGCAGTCGTGGTTCGACCAACTGGACGTCAGGCCGAACACAATTTCGCGGCCTCTCATCAATTTTTCTGGCGGCAACCAGCAAAAGGTCGTCCTCGCGAAATGGCTGAGCTCGCCCCACATTGATGTGTTGTTGCTGGACCATCCTCTGCGCGGCCTCGATGTGGGCGCAGCCCAGACAGTGGATGCACAGATCAAGAAAGCCTGCGAAAGCGGCGCAGCTGTGATTTTGATTCCCGATACAATCGAGGAGGCCCTTGAAATGGCAGACGAGATTATTGTGATGCGCGATGGCGCAGTTTCAGCCCGCCATGACATGCGGGTAAACAACAAACTGAACGTTCAAGACATTGTAGCAGAAATGGTATGACCGTCGTGGCTGAAAATTCATTTGAAAAGACAACTGTGCAGACCATCAGCGAAGGTGAAGCTGCGGTTCTCAATTTTGGCCGAAAGCTCAACTGGAGCGCACTGGCACCGCCATTGGTGTTCATTGCGATGTTGCTCGCTGTGGGCGTGCTCAATTCCAACTATCTTGGGGCACTCGGCATTTCAATAGCCACTGCAACTGCCGCCCCGATCATGTTCCTGGCACTTGGCCAGGCCATGGTTTTGAACATTGGTTCAATTGACTTGTCAAATGCGGCAATTGCGCTTCTCGGCGCTCTGTTATTGGCACTTGCTTTGCCGCCCATGGGCATTGGTGCGTTTGTGTTGATCCTTCTGCTCGTCACGGCCATCGGTGCAATCAATGGCGCGGTCGTCAGTTTCGCTCAGGTTCCGTCTTTCGCGCTGACACTGGGAACACTTGCTATTCTGCAAACCGCAGCCTTGGTGGTGAGCGGTGCTGATACGATCTACGTCAGTGAAAACCGTGAACTAGTTTCGACGTTGTTCGAGAAACAAATCTTCAATGCCCCGCTGACGTTCTGGATTGGCATTGTCGTAGCGGCACTCCTGTGGGCCATGCTGCGCTACACTGTTCTTGGACAGAATATGACGGCAATGGGAAAGAATGAGCTTGGTGCCACCCTTTCTGCGGTGCCAACCCGCCGTGTGCGCATCATCACCTATGCATTGTCAGGCTTCATGGGTGGCCTCGCCGGCCTCAGCATCGTCGCACAGGCAGGTTCGGCTTCGGCCAGCGGTCTCGGCAGCGATTTGCTGCTCCCCGGTATTGCCGCCGCTTTGATTGGGGGCACCTCAATCTCTGGAGGTCAAACCAATCCGTTGAACGTTGTCTTCGGCGGCCTGACAGTTGCCTTCGTTCCCATTGCGATCCAGGCCATGGGTCTGGGTGCGCAGGCCCAGAGCCTGGTCTATGGCATCTTCATCATTCTTGTGGTGGCGCTGACAACTGTGCGTTCAAGAGAGATCGTTATCAAGTAAGCCGCGTTGCGACACCGGGAATTTATTGCGCTCTGTACGTTTCAGACCGTTCTCAGGTCATGATGGCGTGTAGCCTGCATTGATGAAGAATTTTCTGCAGTCCGTTTGTGAGATTGTAAACAAGCCGTCGACGAAGGTGTCCCCGAGTTGGGTGATGGTTCTGGCGGCAATTTTCTTGAGATCCGCTTTGATTCTTGAGAAAGCGTTTTTGATCGTATTGAAATCGGGACTGTAAGGTGGCGGACAGCGGACTTCCGCCCCTGATGCTTCGACAGCTTTACGGACTGCATCTCGCTAGAGCGTCGGACTCAACCCTGCCGCAACGCGTTCCCCATCCAGTGCTCTGGGTGCCACGCTGCCCGTTGCACGTTCCAACTTCATGCATCACGCAGCACGTGATGGACTTGCTCCAAACCGTTCAGCAGCCTCACGGCGCGAAGCGCCACTCTCAAGTGCTCCAACGACACGTTCCCGCAAATAAAATGATAGTGCTTTCGACATGTCGGATCGCATTGAGTTCACGACCTGCACGTTTGGCCCGCAATTCTGGCTCAATAGGCGCGAATGGGGGCAATTGGATTTTTCCATTCCTGCAGTCGTCGAAACTCTGGACAGAAAACGCGTTGGGATTCTTCATGTTAGCAATCAGACAGAAATACAATTATTGAATGTTGGGCAATATATTCCAAAAAAGGATTGACCAAATAATATTTTGGAAAGACAGTGAGACTTTACACATTGCGGCACACCCACTCGGCGGTTCGCAACAGTGAGCGCAGAAACAAACCGACGAGGACACGCAAATGAGTTTGGACGGAATGAATGGGATGCGGATTGCATTTCTGGGGACCGGTGCGCAAGGCGCATCAATTGCTGCCGACTTTTCCTTGGCGGGCCTCGACGTCACGTTCATCGATCAGTGGCCGGATCACATCGAAGCTATTCGGAAGAATGGCATTACCGTCAATCTTCCAACGCGCAGCATCAACGCCAAGGTCCCGGCGCTTCACCTCTGCCAGATTGCGGAAGTGAAGCAACCGTTTGATCTCGTCTTCCTTGTCGTCAAAGCCTACGATACCAAATGGGCCTGCGAAATGATCAAGCCTGTTCTTGCGAACGAGGGCCTGATTGTTGGATTGCAAAACGGCATGACCCATGAAGATATAGCCACCATTCTGGGCCGTGAGCGCACCATTGGTGCCGTCATCGAGATCGCGTCCAACATGTGGACTCCTGGCGTTACCAACCGGCAGAATGACCACGACGAGTCCTGGTTCGCGCTGGGTGCACTTGATCCCAAAACCCAGCCGCGCGTCGAAGCTGTTGCAAAAATCCTGCGCAATTCCGGCCGCGTCGAAGTGATGGAAGACATCCATTCGGCCAAGTGGATGAAGCTCGTGGTGAACGCCGCAGAACTGATTCCATCAGCCATCGTCAATCTGCCCCTCAATGATGCCGCACGCTTTCCCGGCATGCTGGAGGTGATGCGCAAGGCGGGATATGAGGCCATGCAGGCAGCGCTGGCCGACGGTGCCCAGATCATTCCGATCATCGGACTGCCACCCATCACCACCAATCACCCCGAACGCTACGTCGATCAGATTTTCGATGAAGTGCTGAAAACATTCTCGCGTCCTGACACTTTGGTGACATCACTGCAGGACTGGCGCAAGGGCCGACGCGCCGAAGTTCAAGACGTGAATGGTTGGGTCGTTGATACGCTGGCCAAACACGGCCGAAAATCTCCAATGAATCAGCGCGTGGTGGAAATCGCTTTCGAAATCGAAAACGGCAAACGTCAGGCCCATCCCGACAACGCTCAGCTCATGATCGAGACTTACAAGAAAATTACCGACTGCTGATCCGGCATTTGTGGCGTTACGACCTGGACACGATAGTGATGCGCCATGTTCGGATGCAAAATCGGTGGAGGCTCCTCGGCTTCCACTAGAAACGATTCTACATGCTCTTACGTCCCTAGAATTTTACCAATTTCTTGTTGATCCGTTCCGCAGCACCATCCTTAAGGAACAGGTCGAGAAGCGGGCATAGCTCTGGTCGAGGTGCGTGGTCACCCCCTTGCTGCTCAGCACCCGGGTCAGCCAGCCGCGCTGGTCGTTGTAGGTAAA
>CAXTLE010000279.1:0-4422 GCA_964244855.1 uncultured Aestuariivirga sp.
CTGCTGTCCGGTTAACATGTTCAAGTGATCAAAAGCCCTGTTCTTCTCCCTCCCCACAAGGGGGAGGGGACGTTCTTTGCAATGTTGAGATTTCTCAAATTGAAGCTTCGACCGCATGGTATTGTGAGAAATGCCCAAGATACTCACAGGTTTTCATTTCTTGTAATTCCTTAACCGGACAGCAGTGCACGTGTTGCGGCAATCCATAGTTCAACCACCGGAATCCAACAGAATAGCTCCACCCCACTTCAACCATGGATTTCCGGAACAAGTCCGGTAATGACAAATACTTCTGTCTGTTGTTCTGTGGCATGGCCTCTGGCATTCTTGTCGAATGTTGGACGAAGATCGAATCCAGGCTCTGCCCTGCTGGAATGGCAAAATTGAAATCAACGCTCTCAGTGGCGGTTTGAGCAATGCCAATTATGTGGTGAGCGATGCTTGCGGAAAGCATGTAGTGCGTTTTGGCCGGGACTATCCGTTTCACCATGTGTTTCGTGAGCGAGAGGTGATGGTGGCGCGGGCGGCGCATGCGGCAGGTTTTGCGCCAGCTGTGGAATATGCCGAAGCTGGCGTGATGGTGACGGCATTTGTGGTTGGGCAAACATTTTCGGGTGCAGAAGTGAAACGCAATGCGGGTCGTATTGGGCAGTTGATGCGGGAATTTCACCAGACTATGCCGCAGTACGTTTCGGGTCCCGGTTTCATGTTCTGGGTTTTTCATGTCATTAAGGATTATGCGCAGACGCTGAAATCGGCGGAACTCAGTGCGTTCTTGGCGCAATCCAGCGCGTTTGAATCGGCGCAGGTCCCGCTGCCAGTTATTTTTGGCCATCATGATTTATTGCCTGCGAACTTCATTGATGACGGATCAAAACTCTGGCTGATTGATTTTGAATATGCGGGTTTTGGTACGGCGATGTTTGATCTGGCAGGCACATCGTCCAATGCGCAGATGAATGTTGATGAGCAGACGCAATTGTTGTCAGCTTATTTTGGCGTGAAACCTGATGACGCCGTGTTCAAATCCTTCGCCGCCATGGAATGCGCGTCGCTGTTGCGGGAAACCTTGTGGGCGAAAGTGTCTGGCCTTTTTCTCGCCGCACCCGGTGTTGACTATGAGGCCTATGCCACGGACAATCTGAGCCGTTACACTGCCGCTCTTGAACTTTATCAAACACGTTACGGAAAAATCAACGCATGACTCTTCCCGCCCACGCTCAAATTGTTGTCATTGGTGGTGGCATTATCGGTTGTTCGACTGCTTATCATTTGGCGCGTGACCACAAGGCCGATGTGGTGGTGCTGGAGCAGGGGCGCATCACGTCGGGCACGACATGGCATGCTGCAGGACTGGTGGGGCAGTTGCGATCATCAGCCTCGATTACGCGGGTTTTGAAATATTCCGTTGATCTCTACAAGAATTTACAGGCCGAAACGGGACTTGAAACCGGTTGGAAGATGACGGGCTGTTTGCGGCTTGCGACAACGCAAGATCGCTGGACGGAATATAAGCGCCTCGCCACCACGGCGAAAAGTTTCGGCATGGACATGCATCTGGTTTCGCCTGAAGAGGTGAAGAAGATGTGGTCGTTGATGGATGTGTCGGACCTCGTGGGGGCGAGTTGGTTGCCGACGGATGGTCAGGCCAGCCCTTCTGATATCACGCAGTCGCTGGCCAAGGGTGCGCGCATGCATGGGGTGAAATTCCATGAGGGTGTGCGGGTGTTGGGTTTTGATATGGTTGAGGGGCGCATTATCGCTGTGAACACCAATCAAGGCAAAATAAATTGCGAAAAAGTGGTGAATTGCGGGGGCATGTGGGCACGGCAAATAGGTGCCATGGCTGGCATCACTGTGCCGCTGCAGGCCGTGAAGCATCAATACATCATTACTGAAAAGATTGACGGACTTTCGCCGGACGCGCCGGCGTTGCGTGACCCTGATCGCCGGACTTATTTCAAGGAGGAAGTGGGTGGTTTGGTGATGGGCGGTTATGAGCCCGACCCGATTTCGTGGACCACCGATGATCTGCCCGATGATTGGGAGTTCCGCTTGTTTGATGATGACTTTGATCATTTCGAACAGCATATGGCGCAGGCGATTGCGCGTGTGCCTGCACTGGAAAATGTTGGTGTAAAAAAAATGATCAATGGGCCTGAAAGCTTTACGCCCGACGGCAACTTCATTCTGGGTCAGGCCAATGAATGCGAGAACATGTTTGTGGGCGCAGGCTTCAATGCATTTGGTATTGCGGCTGGCGGTGGTGCGGGTTGGGTGTTGGCGGATTGGGTGATGAAGGGTGTGGCGCCGCTGGATTTGTGGGTGGTGGATATCCGGCGATTCTCTGCCCTGCACAAGGATCGCGCATGGGTGAATGACCGCACACTTGAGGCTTATGGCAAGCATTACACTATTGGCTATCCACACGAGGAATTTGAGTCGGGGCGGCCGCGTTTGACGTCGCCGCTGTATGGTCGCTTGAAAAAGCATGGAGCGGTGTTCGGGTCGAAACTGGGCTGGGAACGCGCCAACTGGTTTGCCCGGAAAGGCGAAGTGCCAGAAGATCAATATGCAATGGGGCGTCAGAACTGGTTTGCGGCTGTTGGTGAAGAGCATGCCCATGTGCGAGGGCATGTGGGAGTTTTTGATCAGACGAGTTTTGCCAAGTATGAAGTGCGCGGGCGTGATGCTGCGGCAGCATTGGAATGGATGTGTGCCAATCGGGTGGCGCGGGATGTGGGGCGCTTGACCTATACGCAGTTGCTGAATTCACGCGGCGGCATAGAAGCGGATTTGACGGTGGCGCGTTTGGCGGATGATCGGTTCTATATTGTTACCGGCACTGGATTCCGCACGCATGATTTTGCCTGGATCAAGGAGCACCTGCCGAAAGCAAAGGGTGTTTTCATTGAAGACATGACCGAAGCGTTTTCGACGTTGTCACTGATGGGCCCGAAAGCGCGTGATGTGCTTTCTGCTGCAACGACAGTTGACGTTTCGAATTTGGCTTTTCCGTTTGGTACGGTGCGCGAAATCGAAATTGCTGGCCACAGGCTTTGGGCTTTGCGGGTGACTTATGTGGGTGAGCTCGGGTGGGAATTGCATATGCCGATGGCGGCTACAGCGGAGGTTTATGATTGTTTGATGGGCCTCGGCGCTGCGCATCACATTCGACCCGTTGGCTATCGTGCGCTGGAGTCGTTGCGGCTTGAGAAAGGCTATCGTGCCTGGGGTTCGGATATTACACCTAATGATACGCCGTTCGAAGCGGGCCTGGGATGGGCCGTGAAGCTTCGTGCCAACGTGCCGTTTTTGGGTCGGGACGCGTTGGAGCAGGTTGCGGCGTCACCGCTCAAGAAAACTTTTGTTGGCTTCAGTGTTGATGATGAGAGTGCTGTATTGGTGGGCCGCGAAACGATTTTGCGCAATGGCGAGTTTGCGGGTTATCTGACGAGTGGTGGCTATGGCTATAGCGTGGGTAAGCCGCTTGGGTTTGGTTATGTGCGCAATGCCGAGGGGATTACGTCGGATTATTTGTTGGCTGGGAAATATGAGTTGGTGATTGCCAATGAGGCGAAGGCGGCGAAGATCAGTCTGGAGCCGTTTGTTGACCCTTCGAATTTGCGGGTCAAAGCCTAAAGGGACTGCTTGCTCTTTCGCAAGCTGTCCCTGATCTGTGACACGCGTGAATATCGGGGACAGTTTGCGAGGAAGAGCAAACGGTCCCCTATGATTCTGCTTCGCTCAACATCTTCGCGATATTTGCATATGAGCTTTCCAGGTGGCTTTGCATGGCCTCGCGGGCAGCTTCCGGCTTTTTTGTGTTCAGTGCACGGATGATTGTGCGGTGTTGTTCGAGTGTTGCTGCGGCCTCGCCGGCGCGGGGTAACAGCATGTGGCGGCAGCGGTCGAGGTGGGCTTTTGAAATTTCAATCATGTGCCAGAGGCGGGGCAATTCGGCGATGTCGGCGATGTAGCGATGGAAGTTGTCGTCAATTGCAATGGCATTTACGAACTTGCGCTGCTCGATGGCGCGCTCATGCAGTTTCAGAATGTCGTTCAGGTTCTCTGCATGACTGTCATTCATACGGGGTGCCGCATTGGCCGAAGTTTCAATTTCGAGCGCGCGGCGGATCAAATACGCCTGTTCTATTTCCTTGGCGTCTATGCGGGCGGCGCGGGTGCCGGATTGTGCGACGACGTCGACCAGATGTTCGTCGCTGAGTTTTTTCACGGCTTCGCGCACGGGGGTGCGGGAGATGTTGAGTTGAAGTGCGATGGATTTTTCGTCGATGGCATCACCGGGTTTGATTTCGCCCGTCAAGATCAGATCGCGGATCAGCGGGTATATTTGATCGCGCATGGGGCGGCGGCGATCCAGTTTGGTACGGGACAACATGGATTGGGCAAGACTCGTCA
>CAXTLE010000280.1:0-4403 GCA_964244855.1 uncultured Aestuariivirga sp.
GGTGCGGATGAAGAGTTCGAAGCCCAACTGCTCTTCCATTTCCTTGATCTGGTTGGAAATGGCGGCAGGGGTGACGCCCATGTCGTCTGCAGCGCGGGTGAAACTCAAATGCCGGGCGGCCGCGTCAAAGGCGCGCAGGTTGCGAAGACCGGGAAAGTGATCAATCATGGCTGAAATCCGTACATCATCAAATTAAATTTGAAGATCTATACATTATTAGTCGTTTTTCCTTTGAATCGCAATGCACTATATGTTGATCATCAACATTTATTAATGAAAGTTAACGATCATGAACAAGTTCTTCGCTGCTGCCGCAGAAACATTTCGCAAGGCTTTTGTCGCTGATGCAGCCACCACACGCTTTCTTGAGCAAACCCATGTCGACGTGCGCCGCACGGCCCGCCATTGGGGCGCATAAGTTCTCCCGGACCCTGGGTCGCGTCCCCGCGATCATTTGAATCCCATTCGTGACAGTCATGCGAATGGGGTTTTTTTTTAAGCTATTTGCCCTTCCACACTGGTTTGCGCTTTTCGGCAAAAGCTTTGGCACCCTCAAGTTGGTCCTCGGATGAATAGAGTTTGTCGACTGAAGGCAGTTTGCGCTTCGTCACCATGTGGAACGCTTCGTTGATCGGCAAGTGCTGTGTCTCCCGGGCAATTTCCTTGATGCAGGCATAGACCAACGGCGGGCCTTCGGCGAGTTGGGCCGCCAATGCGCGAGCTCGGCTCATGAGTTGGTCTGCGGGGACGATCTCGTTGATGATGCCCCAGTGCTTGGCTTCTGTCGTGTCAATACGGCGTCCGGTGAACAGCATCTCCATCGCAACCGCATGGGGAATATAACGCGGCAGCTTGATGGTCGCCGCGTCCGCCACCGTGCCCGAATTGATTTCGGGCAGGGCGAAAGTGGCATGTTCAGCGGCGACGATGATGTCGCAAGCCAGCATGATTTCAAAGCCGCCACCGAAAGCCAAGCCATTGACGGCACAGATCACGGGTTTGTTGAGACCTTTGAGTTCCTGCAATCCACCAAAACCACCAACGCCGTAGTTCGAGTCAGGAGCCTCACCCAGAGCCGCCGCTTTCAAATCCCAACCGGGGCAGAAGAATTTTTCACCAGTTGAGGTGAGGATGGCAACTCTGAGTTCTGGGTCATCACGAAACGATGCGAAGACATCGCCCATGATGCGAGAGGTTGCGGCGTCAATGGCATTGGCTTTGGGGCGGTCGATGGTGACTTCAAGGACTGAGCCGTTGCGTGTGGTGTGGAAGGGGGAGGTCATTATATCTTCTTTGTACTGCCAGCTTTTTTCAATATTGCGTTTGCCGTGTGACGACTTGGAAGGTTATGCGGAACAATTAGAATTTCCCGACCTTCTGCTTTCCATTTTTCGTGCGATCCCTTTGCATGATCAACATAGGCTTATCCCAAAGCTTTCAATTCCTTGATCACTTCACGGTAAAATCCTTCAGGCATCAGGCTGCATGACGAGAGTCGTCAGGCCTCTGCAAAATGATGATTGGAACCGTGCTGCTGATGACGTCAGGTGGCACGTTTTCATTTCTCCAATGGTTTTCCAAAACCAATTCGCCGGCGAATTCACTGACGACCTCTTCAAACTCGTTCAGGTCTTTTGCATTTATAAACAGCCCTTGGATATCAGTGTCAGAAATCCAAACTTTTGCTTCGTCGTCCCAAATCGCCTTGACATAAAATGTGCGTTTCATGGTCAATCCTTTGCTATTTGAAACATATTCCAGTCAGCGCATTTTAACAAGCGCATCAACGGCCACAACACGATCAGGCAACACCAGCAGCGGGTTGACGTCCAGTTCTTCCAGCGCGTTGATGTGGCCTGCAACAAAGTTGGCAATGGCTTCGACACCCGTGATCACGGCTTCGGGGTCTCCGGATTTGCCACGGAAGCCTTCAACGAGTTTCCAGACTCTAAGAGATTTCAACGCAGTTTCGATTTCTGTGCGACTGGTTGGAATTAGCAGAGTGACAGAATCTTGAATTAATTCGGTGAAAACACCTCCGGCGCCGACGACAAGGCATAAGCCGAATTGTGGATCACGCGTTGCTCCTACTATGAGTTCAGCAATAGCACCGGTAATCATTTGTTCGACTAGAAGTCGGTCGGAAAGTTTAGACAAGCGGTTCGCAGCCGCTTCTACGTCCTCGGCGGTATGGAGATTAAGTTCCACACCACCCACCTCGGTTTTGTGGGCGATCTCGGTTGACAAAACCTTGAGCGTGACGGGGTAACCAATTATCTCGGCATGAACTACGGCATTAGTAGCGTTGGTCGTCAGGCCATCAGGTACAGCAACTCCGAAAACCTTAAGCAGCTTTTTCGCGCTCGACTCTTTCAAAATCCGAGACGCACCGTCTTTCAGTTGGGCTTGCCACATTACGGGTGGGGCCAGTGATTGGGCCTGTGCCACGCCAACCTTCGCCGCATTCTCAAACGCCGTCAGGGCATCATCAAGCCCCAACATCGGCGTTACTCCAGCGGCGAGTAACTCCTCCGCCAAATCCAGTGGCATGCATTCCGGAAGTGTCGCAACTACAGCGGCGCGAGTGCCAGTGTTTATGGCGGCCTGTTTGAATGCGCGGGCGGCCACATACCATGCTTCGGCCTTCATGGGCGGCGGGGGGGCGTCGAGGATCAGCATGGCGACATTGAAATCTCCCGCGAGAGCGGCGGTGAAGGTTGCTGTCTGTTTGTCCAACTGGTTCCATATGAAGGTGTGATAGTCGAGCGGGTTTGAGATAGTAACGAGTTCGGAGAGGGTATCGCGGACCAGTTGAGCCGTTGATAAATCGAAAGCAGGGAAAGAAATTTCGCGCTTCATGGCGAGGTCGGCGACGAGGGCGGCTTCTCCGCCGGAGCAAGAGAGCGAAACCAGTCTTGCGCCCTTGGTTGCGCCAAGGTGCAGGAATTTCAAGGTCTCGACGAAAGAGGTGATGCTGTGGCAGCGCGCAACTCCGTGGCGTTTGAACAGGGCGTCGTAAAGTGAGTCAGCGCCTGCCAGTGACGAGGTGTGGCTCATGGCAACGCTTGCGCCCTGTTCGGATTTTCCGGTTTTCAGTACGACGATTGGCTTCTTGCGAATTCGCGCGGCTTCGCAGGCGGCAGCGAAAGCGGGGAGATCGCTCAGGCCTTCGACGTGTAATCCAATCGCGGTGATGCGGTCATCGGCTGAGAGAAACTCAACCATGCGCGCCATGTCGACATCGGCCTGATTGCCGATCGCGAAGACGGCTGCGAGGGGGAGAGCCCGTCTCGTAAACGTCATGTTGCAGGCAATGTTGCCGGACTGCGTGATGATGGCGACACCGCGCTCCAAGGGCTTGATACCGTGTTCATCTGGCCAGAGAGCAACACGCGCCATCCCATTGACAAAGCCGTAACAATTGGGGCCAAGCAAGGGCATGCCATCAGCGGCAGCGATGAGTTCGCGCTGGAGATGGTCATCGCCGGTTTCAGCAAAGCCTGACGCATAGATGACAGCGCCGGCGCAGTTTTTGGCGCGAAGTCGGCGGACGATGTCGATGGTGGCTTCGCGCTTCACGGCTATGAAAGCGGCGTCGATGTGGCCTTCGATATCATCCACAGATTTCACGGTTGTGATGCCACTGATTGTGTCACGTTTCGGGTGGACGGCGTGGATGGTTCCCGCGAAGTCAAAGTCATGGCAGCGTTGGATTGCAACAGCACATTCATTGCCACCGATGAAAGCGATGGAAGTTGGGAAGATGAGACGGGAGAGGGTCATGTGGTGATTCCTGCCCTCTCCCCTTGCGGGAGAGGGTGCTGAGCGTTTGCGAAACGGGAGAGGGCTGTGTCACTTCCCTCACCCGCCCTTCGGGCTCCCTCTCCCGCGAGGGCAGAGGGAAGATGTGAGGCAAACCTATCCACCAAGAGGTCTGAGCAAGGCGCGACTGATGATATGCCGTTGGATCTCTGACGTACCTTCCCAAATCCGTTCCACCCTTGCATCGCGCCAGATGCGTTCCAGTGGCAGGTCGCTCATCAACCCCATGCCGCCATGAATTTGGATGGCTTCGTCGGCGATGAAGGCCAGCATTTCCGTCGATTTCAACTTCGCCATGGCCATGTCCATTTCGGTGACAGTGCCTTGGTCGTATTTCCAAGCGGCTTCACGCGTCAAGAGTTCTGCGGCTTTCAGTTCCATGGCCATGTCGGCGAGCTTGAAGGAGATGCCTTGGAACTTGCCGATTTGCTGGCCGAACTGTTCACGGTCTACGGCGTATTGCAAGGCATGTTCCATGGCGCGTTCGGCGCGGCCCAGACAGGTTGATGCCACTTGCAGGCGGGTGGCACCGAGCCAGGAATTGGCGACCTCAAAACCCTTGTGGAGTTCGCCCAAGATTT
>CAXTLE010000281.1:0-4397 GCA_964244855.1 uncultured Aestuariivirga sp.
AATTTTGTCGAGGCGTGGCGGAGTGATCTCTATGCAGACCAATTCCCGTCGTTGTTTGCCTTGGAAAATTTTGTGGCGGAAACCGAAGCCGCGATGATGCAGTTTGCTGCGATCATTTTAGATCGGCCTGCTGCTGCGGCGGCGGGTTCTGTGGTGGGGCCAGCGGGCACGGCGTTTGGTTTGGCACGATTGCTGGTGCGCGGGGATGCGAAATTTATACCGCCGGGCGAGACGGTTGAAAGTTTGAAAGTGTTGGTGCGGAAACGGCTGGCGGAGGCGCGGGCAGAGAAATTGCCTGCGGTTTTGATATCGGCTGTGTTGCCCGCGAGTTTGACTGAGTTGTATCTGCGCGGTGTGCCTTCGGCTTTGCGCAGTCAGTGGACGATGTGGCGGGCGGCGCGACGGGGAAAGATTTGACGGCCCTCACCTGATTTGCGCGTTGCGCAAATCGTCCTCTCCCGCCCCTTTCGAGAACCTCAGATGAGGGCCGTTAGCTTTCGCCTAACCATTCCTTGAAATCGCGGAGCGCCCTCGACGTATAAGCCTTCTTCCGCGATATCGCCTTGTCGGCGTGCTTCATGCCTTTCACGGGCAGTTCCGTTGGTGGTGGCATGAGGCCGAAGTTTATGTTCATGGGTTGGAAGGAAAGCGTGGCGTTGTCGGTTGTGGTGATGTGGCCGCCGGTGATGTGGTTGATGAGGGCGCCGTGGGCTGTTGTGGCGGGAGGCGTGGTGAAGGTGCGCCCCAGCCGTTCGGCGGCAGCCATGCGGCCTGTCATGATGCCCATGGCTGCACTTTCAACGTATCCTTCAACCCCGGTGATCTGTCCGGCAAAGCGAAGACGGGGCATGGCTTTGAGGCGCAGGTGTTCGTCCAGCACTTTGGGTGAGTTGAGATAGGTGTTGCGGTGCAGGCCGCCCAATCTTGCAAATTCCGCGTTCTCCAAGCCGGGAATGGTGCGGAAGACGCGGACTTGATCGGCGTATTTCAGTTTGGTCTGGAAGCCCACCATGTTGAACAGGGTACCAAGTGCGTTGTCCTGGCGCAGCTGCACCACGCCATAGGCCTTGACTGTTGGGTTGTGTGCGTTGGTGAGACCCATGGGTTTCATGGGGCCGTGACGCAGGGTTTCGGGGCCACGTTCAGCCATCACTTCAATCGGCAGGCAGCCGTTGAAATAGGGCGTGGATTTTTCCCATTGCTTGAAGTCACCCTTTTCGCCGGCGTTAAGGGCGTCGATGAAGGCGTCGTATTGGGTGCGGTCCATCGGACAGTTGATGTAGTCCTTGCCGGTGCCGCCGGGGCCGACCTTGTCGTAACGGGACTGGAACCAGGCCACGTCCATGTTGATCGACTCGCGGTGGATGATGGGGGCTATGGCGTCGAAGAAGGCGAGGTCATCTTCACCTGTCAGCGCGCGAACTGAATTTGCGAGCGCTGGCGATGTAAGGGGACCCGTGGCGACGATGACATTGTCCCAGTCCTCAGGTGGCAGGCCCGCAACTTCGCCGCGTTCAATGGTGATGTGTGGGTGGGCTTCGATGCGGCGGGTGACTTCGCGGGCGAAGCCGTCACGGTCCACAGCCAAAGCGCCGCCTGCGGGCACCTGATGGTGCTTGGCCACGTCCATGATGAGGGAGCCCATCAGGCGCATTTCCTCGTGCAGCAGGCCCACGGCGTTTTGCTCATGATCATCGCTGCGGAAGGAGTTGGAGCAGACGAGTTCGGCGAGACTTTCGGTCTTGTGCGCGTCGGTTGCGACGTGGGGGCGCATTTCGTGGAGTATCACGGGAACACCCGCGTTGGCAGCGGCCCAGGCGGCCTCGACGCCTGCCATGCCGCCGCCGATGATGTGGATTGGTTTTGTCATGTAGGGCTTGTGCCCGTTGCCCTTGCGACTGTCAATTTTGTCGGGCAAAGGGTGGGTTGGAGTGAATAGTCATGCTGCAAACCTATGGAACTGAAAAAGGCTGCCTTGTCGAGCATGGCAAGATATTGCCCTCGGCCTCAGTACCGGAAGATACGGTCTGGATCGACCTTGTAGAGCCGACGCATGACGAGGAAGTCATCGTCGAGTCTTCGCTGAATATCGACATTCCAACACGGGGTGAACTGGCCGAGATCGAGGCCTCCAGCCGATTGTATCAGGAAGACGGTGCTGCCTTCATGACGGCGACTTTGATCCGCCGTGGTGACGACGAGCGCCCTGAGTCCTCACCTGTCACATTTATTATTCTCGGTAACAAGCTGATTACAATACGTTATCACCATCCACAAGCGTTTCCGGTCTACATCAAGCAGGCGATGAAGCCTCAAGCCACGGCGATGACCAGCTGGGGCATTCTGATCTCCATCATGGAAGCAGTGGTGGACAGGGCCGCTGACCACTTGGAGCGGGTGAGTGCCATTATTGATGATACATCGAAGCGCGTTTTCGATACGTCGTTTGTTGCAAAGAAAACCAGGAAGGAACGCCGCCGCCGCAAGCCCAAAAACCTCGAGGAATTGCTGGGCATGATTGGTGAGGAAGGCGACTTCAATTCGAAGATGCGGGAAAGCCTGGTATCGATCGGTCGCATGGTGGCTTACATGCAGGCGATCATCGACCAGACGAAACTGACGAAGGACATGAAGGAAAACCGGGCGCGGATCAAGATTCTGCAACGGGATATTTCGTCGCTCACGGACCACGCCTCGTTCCTGTCCGGCAAGATTTCGTTCCTGCTGGATGCGGTGCTGGGCATGATCACGATTCAGCAAAACGGCATCATCAAGATCTTCTCGGTGGCCGCCGTGGTGTTTCTGCCGCCAACGCTGGTGGCCAGTTTATATGGCATGAATTTTGACCATATGCCGGAGCTGCATTGGACCTATGGTTATCCTTTCGCCATTGGCATGATGATACTGTCGGCGATTTTGCCGTTTATGTATTTCAAGCAAAAAGGTTGGTTGTGATGCCGTTTGTCTGGGTGGCACTGGGGGGTGCACTTGGATCGGTTGCGCGGTTGGGATTGTCACAGGGAATTAATCGTCTGTTGGGTGACGGTTTTCCCTATGGGATTTTGACGGTGAATGTGTTGGGCAGCTTTGTCATGGGTGTGGTGACGGCATTTTTTATGCGGAAGCTTGAAGACAATCAGGCGGCACAGTTGTTTTTGACAACAGGTGTACTGGGGGGCTTCACCACGTTTTCGGCGTTTTCATTGGATGTGTTGAAGTTGGTGAATGCGGGACATATGGGTTCTGCGGCTTCTTATGTTTTGGCGTCCGTGGGCTTATCGATTGCTGCGGTGTTTGCAGGCTTCGCTTTGATGAGTTTCAGCAATGGCTGAAGTGAAACGCCATGAAGTCTCTGCTGATGAAGACGGCATGCGCCTTGACCGCTGGTTCAAGATTCATTTTCCGCAGGTGACGTTTGCTTATCTGAACAAGCTCACGCGAACGGGCCAGGTGCGGGTGGGGGCGGGGCGCTGCAAAACCAATTCGCGCTTGAAAGAGGGCGACGATGTTCGTGTGCCGCCACTGGCGTTTGATACGCGGCCTGCCGATGCGCCGAAGGCTGATGTGAAGCCCTTGACGAGAGAAGAGCGCAAGCTGTTCGACTCCATGGTGATCCATGAGGACAAGGATATTTATGTGCTGAACAAGCCTTGCGGCTTTGCAGTGCAGGGGGGAACCAAGACGTTTCAGCATCTCGATGGATTGTTGATGGGGCTTGGGGCCGAATTGGGTGAGCGGCCGCTTTTGGTACACCGGTTGGACCGGGATACGTCTGGCGTGATCGTGGTGGCCAAGCGCCGGGCTGTGGCTGCTGCTTTGGGGAAGTTGTTTGCCACGCGCAATGTGCAGAAGACCTATTGGGCTGTTGTCAAAGGTGTTCCAACACCGCCGCAGGGCAAGATCGACGTGGCGCTGATCAAGGCCAAAAGCACTGATGGCGACCGGATGAGGGCTTCGCGTGAGGGTGAAGAGGACGATGAACAGCGTGCAGTGACGCAATATGCTGTGATCGACAAGGCATCGAAGGTGGCGGCCTGGTTGTCGTTGAAGCCTGTCACAGGACGGCAGCACCAGTTGCGGGCGCATGCCACGCATATTGGCACGCCGATTTTGGGCGATAACAAATATGGCGGCGATGTGGATTTGCCGGATGGGGTTGCGAACAAGTTGCACCTGCATGCGCGGCGGATTGTGTTCCCGCATCCGCGTGAGGGCACGGTGGATATTACGGCACCCTTGCCGGAGCATATGATGCAGACGTTTGCGGTGTTTGGGTTTGATGCCGGGCGATATGACCGGGAGGGGTAGGAGATGAATGTGCAGACAAGTTCACGGACCCGTCCCCTCCCCCTTGTGGCAGGGCAATCGCATATGGCATCCAAAAGACCTCATCAGCC
>CAXTLE010000282.1:0-4392 GCA_964244855.1 uncultured Aestuariivirga sp.
GCGTCCACACGGCTAACTCTCGGAGGACCATCATGACTATTCTGAAACTGGCAACAGCCTTTGCCGTTGTTGCGCTGGCATTGACGACCACTGATTTTGCTGAAGCTGCATCGAATTGTGAAATTACCCAATGCCGCGGCGGCGGCAAAGTCTCAACATGCTGGGCCAACATGAAACGCGAGGCGCAAAGCAAAGCCAAATCCTGCAACAGCGTCGTTATTGGCAGCGGCGTATCATCTTATGCCATGGCACTTGGCTTGCCTGGTGCTTGCATCAAGGCCAATGCAGTCATCAAGATGCACCGACCCTATCACCCCAATCTCAAGGCTGTGGCTTCAGGCTCCCGCATGCACAACTTTTACTTCGGGCACATCAAGCCCAGCGCTATCAGCTATTTTCGCGCCCATGGCGGCATGCAGCGCGACGGGCTTTCGAACGCAATGTTTATGATCAGTGTGCCAGCGGCCAACACCGGATTGCCGATTTGCAAGGAACTGTAGGCATAACCTGAAGATCACGCACCTGAACTCGTGCGCGGCTCCAGCACTACTTTTTTCGTCAGCATCAACCACGCAATCATCGCCAGCGCAATTGCCGCTGGCGGAAACAGGGCGAGTGGCACTGCGGCCCAGCCGAGTTCGGCGAGTATCACACCTGAGCTTGATGAGGCGATGACCATGAGCAGCGAAATGCCAAAGTCATTCGCTGCCTGCACCTTGCCGCGTTCCGATGGACGGTAGGTATCGGTCAACATTGTGGTGCCGCCGATGAAGCCGAAGTTCCAGCCGAGACCAAGAATGATCAGGGCCACCGCAAAGTGCCCGAAGCTGATACCCGCAAGCCCTGCCCCCGCAGCCAGCATCAACATCACCATGCCAAGGGCCGTAATTTTTTCAGCACCGAATTTCTTGATCAGCTGCCCGGTGAAAAAGCTTGGCACATACATGGCGAGCACATGCCACTGGATCACCCAGCTTGCGTCTCCCTTGGTGAAGCCGCAGCCGATCATGGCAACGGGTGCTGCCGTCATCATCAGGTTCATCAGGCCATAGGAAACCATGGCCGACGCCATCGCGACCAGCATTTTGGGTTGACGCAACAACTCGGACCAAGGCCTCGCGCTGCCACCGACTGTGCTTGCAACAGGTTTTGGAATCGTGAGGCACATCACCACCGCCATGTTGATCAAGGCCAAAATCACTGCCGCCGCATAAGAGCCCGCAAAGGTGTGCAAGGGTATCATCTCGCTGGTGTAGTTCGAGATCACCGTGCCGCCAATCGCCGCCACAACGCCGCCTGTGAGAACCCACGAGATTGCAATCGACTTGCTGTTCTCGTCCGCCGCTTCCGCCGCCGCAAAGCGATAGAAGCCTGACGTGGCCTGAAACACGCCTTGCAGTGCTGTGGCAAAGCAGAAGGCAGCGAAGTTGCTGGTGATGATCGACCAGACTGCAAGCGCCGCACCCAGAATACTCACCCCTGCCCCCATCAGGAATATGGGTTTCCGGCCCAGGCGCTGCATCAACATTGACGCCGGCACTGTGGTGAACATCGCACCCAACACAAATGTGGTTACGGGCAAAGTGGCCCAGGCGGGAGACGGTGCAATGTTCAACCCCACAAGGCCAGCCGTTGCAAACACCGTGATGATGCAAGACGAGTACAGCGCCTGCGCAATGGCCAGCAGCAATATGGTACGTTTGGATGCGCTCATGATCGAACCTTTATATGTTGCGTCCCTCATGCACCCAAACAGACGCATTAAGCAAACCCCACATTCATGGTTAACCACTGCTTAAGCAACTGTCTCTAATTTTAACGACGTGATTTAGGGAGATGGCGATGACTTTGAATTCTGTGGTTGATGCAATTGTTGCCAAGGGCAAAATTACCGATACCGATGTGTTGGAACTGCGCCGCACATGCTACGGTGACGGCAAGATCACAAAACAGGAAGCGTCGTGGTTGTTTGACATCAATGACGCCTGCCCAAGTCACACCCCGGCGTGGACGCAGTTGTTCACAGAAGCCCTTTCCGATTTCGTGGTGCATCAGATGCACCCCTCAGGCTATGTCGATGAAATCAATGCCGAGTGGCTGATCACCCATATTGATGCCGACGGAAAACTTGAATCCTGCAATGAACTTGAACTGCTGATCTGCATTCTCGAGAATGCAAAGTCAGTGCCTGCCTGCCTCAATCTCTATGCACTCAACCAGGTGAAACGCGCCGTACTCTCTGGCGAAGGCGTGACGCGCTCCGGCAAGAAACTGAAAGCAGGCGTGGTCACCGAAGCCGACGTCGACATCCTCCGCCGCATTCTCTACGCCTATGGCAGCGGCAACAATATCGGCATCACCTCAGACGAAGCCGAGCTGCTGTTCGACATTAACGACGCCACAGCAAAGGCCAATAATCACCCGTCATGGAATGTGCTCTTCGCACAAGCCATTGCCAATCACTTGATGATGGCACAAGGCCATATTACGAAGTCCCGTGAAGTTGCGCTTCGCCAGGAACAATGGCTGTCTGAAAAGCCGACGAAGAACGGCTTCCTCAACACCATGGTCAAAGGCCTGCGCGATATCTACAAAGCTTCTGAAACAGTTTCACCAAAGCGCGGAACAGCAAAAGAAAACATCTCCACATCACAAGCCAACTGGCTCACCGCCCGCATCAACAAAGACGGCCACATCAGCGCAGCCGAACGCGCCGTGTTGACATTTGTGAAACAGGAGTCACCTGATATTGATCCGGTGTTGAAGCCGCTGCTGGATTTGGTGGCTTAGAAATCGGGGATATAGCTACAATATCTCACAATTTTCCCAATTGGCTGGCAATTCAACTGCCGCGAAACTGCACAATTTTATTTTCATCATAGGTGCTGCTGTGATCAACAGTAGTGGAACATCAAACAGCATTTCAGTCTGGAGTACGACTTGCCAACAAGCTGGAAGCCACGTTGGCATAAATCAGTTCCACATCAATTGGTTGCATTTATTGCTTGTTTCATGCGTTAAACTGTGTATTGTAACTTGATCGCGTAATAATCGTGAATCGGGGGTGACTTGACAGGAGGCTGCTATGGCCCTTTCCCCTTGTTTTTGTTCCCTGAAGACTTTGTTTTTTTCAGTTTTGTTAGCCACCTCGTCGGCTACAACAGTGGCTTTTGCCGAAACTCCGGTGAAAGGAACAATTTTATTCCCTGTTCGTGAAGCTGAGCAAAAATTGTCCGCAATCGCTTTGCCTGACGTACTGGTTTTTTTACGTGACAGTGCTGGTGTCGACGTCGACAAAACACAATCACAACTCGACGGTCGATTTGTCTTGAGCGCGCCCGAGTCTGGCGCGTATTCGTTGTGCTGGGAAACAACGACCGACAAAGGATGCGGAAGGTCGTTCTCAATTGAAAAGGGCCAGCCCGCTCCCGCAACCCTTGTGGTCTCAACTGAAAAACCATTCGCGTTCGGTCAAGTTTTGACTGGAGACAATCGGCCCTGCTGGGTAAATGACTCGTATTTTGGCTTGGATGTGTCGACGACTGTCAAAGGCGGTGGAACCTCGGCCCGGGCCAACACAACGGGAGAATACGTTCTCTTTGGCGTTGTACAACGTTCTTTCTCAATTGAAGCAACTTGCGAGAAGTCAAGCGTTGGCGGCGTTGCAGATACGACTGCAGGAGCTTTCCGTCTTGACCTCAAATTTGCCAACCGTGCACCCCGCCTCATGGGAACCGCAATAAGTCGACAAGGCTCGTTTTTATCACGGGCCTTGCCGTCTGATACATTGGAAATTGAAACAGGCGTTCGGGACCCTGAAAATCAACCACTTGACATAAAGTGGTTTCCGGCTCCGGATTCTGGTGCGATGGCAGGTTCCAATGCCAACCGCGAAAAGTGGTCGCTGGCGGCAAAAGAAGGCAGGCAAGAAGGTTATGTAGTTGCCTCAGATGGCTTTGGGGGTTACGCGTATAAACGTATTGAAATTGAAGTTGGTAACGCAAACCTCGAATTTAGTGGACGTGTGATCGATGAAACTACCGGGCAACCAGTTGTGGATGCCGTTGTAGAAATGGGCGGCGTTGTCGACAAGACCAACACAACCGGATGGTTTCGACTTTCATCACTTGCAAAAAGCGACAATCGGTATGTGTTGAATGTAAAGCACCGGGATTTTGCGTTGTTGTCACGGGTTTATGACCGTTCACAACGCGGAAATACCTTCGAATTGCAAAGAGCTCATATTCAATCGTTGAACCCGAAAGTGGGGATGAAACTGGTTGATAAAACAAGTTCCGGCAGTTGTGGGGGCAAGAGTAATCGTGCATTGGAGGTGCGCAGGCTCGTTGGAACCACAATATATTCTGAAGAAAACCTGAAAGAAAATACCGA
>CAXTLE010000283.1:0-4377 GCA_964244855.1 uncultured Aestuariivirga sp.
TACCCTGCCCCGGGGATTTCGGGGTAACAGGGTCTTCGGACCCCAGCCGGGAGTATTACAAATGGCTGACCAACGCGGGTCTACATCAGGCCTATCAGAAAGCGAAGCCAGGGAATTCCATGGCATGTTCGTCACGAGCTTCATCGCCTTCACGGTAATCGCGATCATCGCGCATTTCCTTGTTTGGCAGTGGCGCCCGTGGTTCCCTGGAGTGAATGGCTACGCAACATCTAACGTTGAAATGGTTCTGCCAGCGGCTGTACAGCCGATGACAGACCTCGTTTAAGGAGGACCGGATTATGTGGCGCATGTGGCTAATGTTCGATCCACGGAGAACGCTGGTGGCTTTGTTCACCTTCCTCTTCGTTCTTGCAATCATCATCCATTTCATTCTGTTGTCGACCGACCGCTTCAATTGGTTGGAAGGTCCACGCAAGACAGCATCAATGGATATCCAACAGTCCGAAATGCTCAGCTGAGCCTGGTCATTTCAACCCTCTGCGGACGGGAGCCAAGGCTCTCCGCCAAGTGCCCCGTTCGCAGATTATGTCAATCATCCAGAACTCATTTGTTGAAGAGGTCGGCCCATGGCGATGCTCAGTTTTGAACGGAAATATCGGGTGCGCGGTGGAACGCTGCTCGGCGGAGATCTTTTCGATTTCTGGGTTGGTGCATTTTACGTTGGCTTCTTCGGCGTAACCGCACTCTTCTGCACACTCTTGGGCGTTGGTCTCATCGCCTATGCCGCGTCTCAGGGTCCCACCTGGAACTTGTGGCAAATCAGCATTGCACCGCCTGCCGTTGAATATGGTCTGGCGCTTGCCCCCATGAAAAATGGCGGATTCTGGCAATGGATCACCATTTGCGCACACGGAGCCTTCATTTCATGGATGCTGCGTGAAGTGGAAATTTGCCGCAAACTTGGCATGGGCTTTCATGTGCCAATCGCTTTCGGCGTCGCCATCCTGGCCTATTCCACACTCACAGTCTTCCGTCCTGTATTGATGGGCGCCTGGGGCTATGCATTCCCTTACGGCATCATCAGCCATCTCGAATGGGTGTCGAATACGGGCTACCAATATTTGAACTTCCACTACAACCCCGCCCACATGATCGCCATCACGTTCTTCTTTACAACGACGCTGGCGCTTTCATTGCACGGCGCACTGGTTCTCTCGGCCACCAACCCGGCCAAGGGACAACCGGTGAAGACCGCAGAACATGAAAACTCATTCTTCCGCGATACCATTGGCTATTCCATCGGCACACTTGGCATCCATCGCCTGGGCCTGTTCCTGGCTTTGAGTGCGGTGTTGTGGAGCATCGTCTGCATCATCATCAGCGGACCCTTCTGGACCCTTGGCTGGCCCGAATGGTGGAACTGGTGGCTCAATCTTCCCATCTGGTCGTAACTTCAGGACAGCGGAGCATTTCAAATGGCTGAATATCAAAATATCTTCACCCGCATCCAGGTTCACGGCCCGGCGGACATGGGCATTCCAATCCCGACCGGCGTCTACCAGCGCGAGGGTACACCACGTTTCGTGCATCTCTTCGGTCGCCTTGGCGATGCACAGGTAGGCCCGATCTATTTGGGCTACCTCGGTGTGATGTCGCTGATCTGCGGCTTCGTTGCCATCGAGATCATCGGGCTCAACATGTTGGCCTCCGTTCACTGGAGTCCGATTGAATTCGTCCGCAGGCTGTTCTGGCTGTCGCTGGAACCACCTGCAGAAAAATACGGCCTCTCCATTCCGCCACTGAAAGAAGGTGGCTGGTGGTTGATGGCAGGCTTCTTCCTCACCACGTCGATTATCCTGTGGTGGGTCAGAACCTATCGCCGCGCCCGCGCCCTTGGCATGGGAACACACGTGGCTTGGGCCTTTGCCGCTGCCATCTGGCTCTATCTGGTTCTGGGCTTTATTCGCCCTGTGCTCATGGGCCACTTCAGTGAAGCCGTCCCCTTCGGAATTTTCCCGCATCTCGACTGGACCGGCAATTTCTCGATCACCTATGGCAACCTGTTCTACAACCCCTTCCACATGCTCTCGATCGCCTTCCTCTATGGCTCGACACTGTTGTTTGCCATGCACGCCGCAACCATTCTGGCTGTGTCACGCTTCGGCGGTGAACGCGAAATCGAACAGATCGTGGATCGCGGTACAGCCTCGGAACGCGCCGCATTATTCTGGCGCTGGACGATGGGTTTCAACGCCACCATGGAATCAATCCATCGCTGGGCCTGGTGGTTCGCCGTCCTCTGCCCCATTTGCGGCGGCATCGGCATCCTGTTGACAGGAACTGTTGTGGACGACTGGTATAGCTGGGGCATCAAGCACGGTCTCACCTCCGGCGCTCCCTATGAACTGACAGCGCCATTGCCAACACCGTAAACATCATCACCCCACAAAAAAACCCCGGCGAATTTCGCCGGGGTTTTTAACGTTTTTGTCTTGCGACATGTCACCAAATTTCGTCATTCCAGCCAAGCGTAGCCCTTGCGAAGCGCGAGCTGGAACCCCGCTTTATTTCAACAAGTTACGCCGTTTCACATGAAAGCGGGGTTCCAAATCACCCGCGATAGGGCGGGCGTTTGGAATGACGTAGGTGTAGGGATTTGAGTTCAGTTGAACATTCATGCTGGAATTCCCCCCACGTCGTCTCCGTGGGATGTCACGCATGGCGACAGGGCCCGAGACTTGCTGGGGTGGTTTTATCCTGATGGATTTCTGGAGTATCCCGTTTATGGCAGATCGACCGCGCGGTGTCAAGCAGTTTTTTCTTAAACTAGGCGCAGCTCTTCTGCTACACAGAATCTGGTTCAACAGATCAGGGCGGGGACTGTTTGCTCTTTCTCGCAAACTGTCCCCGAACTTCAAAACCAGGGACAGTTTGCAAGAAACAGCAAACAGTCCCTAATCACTACGGCTTCATCGACATTTCAACAATTGGTGCCATGCGTTTCGCAGCCAGAGGACCAAGCTTGATCGCCTTCATTTCATCGGTGATTTGCGCGGCACCCACCTGAACAAGGGCGACCATGCCCATGGCATAATGCGGTGTGCATTTGAAGCCATAGATGCCTTCCTTGTCGAGCGTCACTACAAATTCCTGGTTGACCTTGCCTTTGACTTCAGCGACATCCTTTGGCCAGAAACCCGGCAGTGGAACGGCAAAATGGCCCTTGTCCACGGGAACAAATTTCACGGTATCACCCACGGCAGCGCGCACAAACGATGGTTCAAACACCATCGCCGTACCATCCGCACCCTTGTTGACCATGTTCACCACATGCTCTGCCGCAAAGGCCGGCATTACAAAAGCGCCCAGCAGGGTCGCAGCTGCGATTATCGTTTTCAGTTTCGTCATATTGGCATATCCTCCTGCCATTGGTTTTCAATATCAGTTCATCGTCTGTCAAGTAGCCTGAGCCGATCAAGGGCCAAAATAAAAGTGCAAAACGGCTCAACTGTGGCAAACACAGTGTCTATTACGTCGCAACAGCATCGACGGTTTGTAAGGTGGCCGTGGCCAGCTGCGACAGGGAAGCCGAACCCGTTGCAAAACATGCAATGCGCAGCGCCTGCGCCCACAGGTTCACATGGGCTACCACGGCGTCAGGGCCTATCACCGCAGCATCCAACAATGCCCCCGCCTGCCCGACCAAAGTTGCACCAAGCCGAATGGCCTTTGCCCCGTCCAGCCCATTGCGAATGCCACCCGATGCAATCAGTGGCACCGCAGGCAGCGCCTGGCGAATATGTGAAAGTGCCCGTGCCGTAGGAATGCCCCAATTGCGAAAAATCTCGGCAAGCGCCGAACCGCCATCCGAACGTTGCCCCTCAACCGCAGCCCAACTCGATCCGCCAACGCCTGCCACATCAATGGCAGCGATCCCGCAATTTACCAGTCGCCGCGCTACGTCAACCGAAATGCCAGCCCCAACTTCCTTGGCGATGACCGGCACCGAAAGCGCCCGGCAAACCTTCTCAATCTCCGCTTCAACCTTCAGCCAATTGCGATCCCCTCCGGGCTGCAACGCCTCCTGCAATGGATTGAGATGCAAAATCAAGGCATCAGCTTCAATCAGTTCCACCGCACGCCGCGCATCATCAAGTGTCATGCCCGTCACCAGCTGCACCGCCCCCAGATTGGCATAAAGCGCAATATCGGGCGCCCGTTTGCGAATGGAAGAATCCAACCCATGGCCACTGCCGCCACCAAGTGCAATGCGCTGTGACCCAACCCCCATGGCAAAGCCCAGTTCCTGCGCAGCTTCGGCAATGGCGCTGTTGATGCGACCACCCATTTCGGGGCCACCCGTCATCGATGACGCGAGATAGGGCAATCGCAATGTCTTGCCGAGAAACCCAACAC
>CAXTLE010000284.1:0-4370 GCA_964244855.1 uncultured Aestuariivirga sp.
GACGCACCTTGCGCGAGCGCATCAGCCCGCGCAAGGTGCCGCGCAGGAAACCATTGGTACCCGGTGCGGCGACGGCAATGTCTGTTGCGGTCGCAGCGTCAATAACGCCCACGCTGCCATCTTTGCGATCCTCAAACTTCAGCATGCGGGTGGCGATGGGTCCTTCGGTGCGGATGTTCACATGAGCGGACACGCCGGAAAGTCTGGCCACGGCTACACTTCCCATGGCGATCAAAACCAGTGCGATGCCGCCCAGAAGGGGCAATCTCGGGAAGGAGTCAGTGGCTTTATACTTACTGGCGATAGACATGGTCGTTTACTCCGCGGCCATCATTGTGGGACTTGTGTAGGAAACACTAGCGCTGGCAGGGGCCGTGTTCAAGGATGTTGCGGCGAGGGCTGCAACCTTGTCCACGTCCTTGATAGCCCGGAAGGCGGCCTGCGGATTGCTGAAGTGCCAGCGTCTGGCATGGGGCCAGAGCATGGCATAGGCAATCTTGTCCTTGCCGCCGAATCGGAAGCAGATGTCGCCAGCGCCATTGCCGGTGTGGGCAACGGAGGCGCCGTCAATTTGCCTGAAGGGAATATTGAAAGTGACGGGCAAGGCCATGCCGATTTTCATGACAGCGCGTTTTGTGGTCAGCGTGTAAGTTGTGGTGCGGGCGCTGAACCACGCGACGAGGGTCAGGAGGCTTGTTGCCAATATTCCCATGGGAATGAACCAGAGGAAGGGGCGCAGTGCTTCGAGCAAGGGTGCGCTGTCGGCCAAGCGCCCGATGCTTTGCAGCACGGCTAGTGCCACGAAATAGATGAAGACCTTGCGGGCATGGAAGGCTGTGAGCGCCAGTTGTTGCCAGTCCGGTCCGCCTTGCCACAGAAGTTTTTCACCCTGTGGCAAGTCTTCGGGAAGGCCATGGGCCCGGTCGAAATCATAATCGCCGCTCATAAAATTGGCTCCGCACGTTGTGGTGTGGCGTAGAGCGTGCCTGCCCCGTAATAGGCCATGATTTTTTCTTCTTCGAGACGGGTGACCATGTCCGGTTTCTTATGGGTGGGTACGCCTGCGAAATGTTTTCCGAGAATGGATTGCACCGTGACTTTGCCTTTGTCGCTGACGCGTGCCATGGTTGCGGGCAACAACACATTGCGGCGCTGGGCTTTTTCGCCGACTTCGACTTCGAAGTAGCGCATCAGATATTCGGCACGATCAACCCAGACATCACGCACGATACCGCCGACCACGCCGTCAGCACCGACGACCGGCATGCCGACAGGATTTGGGTCACGCGAGTCGAGGTAGAAGCCTTCAGCTGAGCGCAGGGGAATGATTTTCGGAGTGCCGTGGACTGTGACGTCTGGCATGTCTTCACGCTCGGCATAAGCGCCGGGGCCAACACCTGCCGTCATCGGGTCGCCGATTGGAACCAGTGGAGCGCCGGGAAAATTTGCAGAGGGAACAGCGTTAACTTTGCGCAGATCGCGGGGTTCGGCGCGCGGTGCCTGGCGCGTGCTGCCGTCGGCCAACAGGAAGGTTTTTGGTGCGGGAACAGGTGGGAAGCCCTGGACAGTTACTGCGCCGGAGCGTCCATTTTCCAGGGGGTAACCTTCGCGCTTGTTCTCGCCATGCAGATAATAAATCAGCCCGGCAAAGAAGGCGAAGAAAACGTAAAGGACGATTTGTGCGACGTCGATGTAACCTGTTATGTTTGTGTGCATTTTGGGTTCTCCTTTTTTCTTTATCCTGGGAATTCTGCGAGGCCGAATTTGGTTGTGTGGGCTGCCTGGTCTGCGCTGCGGACTCGCACCAGCGGACCCAGTGCGATGAGTGTTGCGAAGAGCAAACCGATTTCGATGAAATAGACGACGGTGTATCCGGCGGCAGGGCCCGTGAAGGCTGCACCCAAGGTGCCTGCACTGCCGAGTTTGGTGAAGTAATCACAGAGTGCGCCGGAGAAAGCGATGCCAAGGCCTGCACAAGTCGCTTGCACAGCACCCCAGGCACCGATGGCCATGCCGCTGTTGTCGCCTTCGGCCAAGGCCATGGCGGCGGTGAGGGTTCCGACGGAGAACAAGCCGCCACCGAAGCCGATCATGGCGGCGCCAGTGCGGAACATGGCAACTGATTCCAATGGGACAGAGAAGATGACGGCGGCGAAGGCGATGAGGCCTGCGAGTGCACCGAGGGCTGCGACGCGGTGTGGGTCGTTGCCCTTGTTCAGAAGTCTGGCGGCAAGGCCGAAACCGACCAGTGACCCGCAGGCAAGGATTGCTGTGAGTTGGGTGGTGGCGCTGACGCTGAGATTGAAGACCTTGCCGCCATAGGGTTCGAGCAGAATATCCTGCATGCTGAAGGCGGCGGCACCAAGGCCAACTGTGGTCAGCAAGCGGCGCACGTTTCCTCCGGCGCTGTATTTGCGCCATGCGTTGTCGAAATAGACGGGGGGCTCGTCTTTGGAGGTGAGGGCAGGGTTGCGGGGTTCCTGTTTCCAGAGTGCGATGACGTTCAGTGCGAAGGTGACGACGGCGGCACCTTGCACGATTTGAATGAGGTGGACTTTGCTGAAGTCCCGGAGCAGCACACCGAAGATCAGTGCACTGACGACTATGCCGAGCAGCAACATCACATAGAGCAATGCGACAACACGAGGGCGGGCGTGGGCCGGGGCCAGATCATTGGCGAGGGCGAGACCTGCGGTTTGCGTGGTGTGAAGGCCGGCACCTACGAGAAGGAAGGCGAGGGCGGCAGCAGCCTGGCCCCAGGCCACGGAACCCGTGGTATCGCCGGATAAGATGAGCAGTGCGAAGGGCAGGATGGCAAAACCGCCGAACTGCAACATGGTGCCCATCCAGATATAGGGCACGCGCCGCCAGCCGAGGACGGATTTGTGGGTGTCGGATTTGAAGCCGATCAGGGCGCGGAAGGGTGCGAAGACGATTGGCAAGGCGACCATGAAGCCAACGAGCCAGGCGGGCACACCGAGTTCGACGATCATGACGCGGTTCAAGGTTCCGGTGAGCAACACCATGGCCATGCCGACGGAGACCTGGAAGAGGGAGAGGCGCAGCAGGCGACCAAGCGGGAGTTCTTTTGTTGCCGCATCGGCAAAGGGCAGGTAGCGGGTCCCGAGGGACTGCCAGCCTTTCAGGGCGATGCGGTTCAACAGTTTCATGAACGGCGCAGCTCCTGGGCGTGGGATTTGTAGAAGCCAGTGGAGACGCGGTGGTCACGACCTATTGTCCAACCTTTGAGGGATGGTTCGGATGCGATTGCGGCATGGAGTGCTTCGGTTGCGGTGGGTTCGATTGCGGGGGAGCGATCGCCGCGCGGGAAAATTTTGCCCACGCCCCAGAGCAACATGAAAGCTGCGGTTTTGGGGGCGTAGGTGAAGTGCACGCCGGAGCGGCTGCGGGCGGCGAGTTTCGCAATCATCGCCACCATGTCGGGAAGGCGGTAATGAATCAGCGAGTCCATGGCGACGACGTGGTCGAAGCTGCCGAGATCGGGGTTCAGCATGTCGCCCGATTCAAAGCGGATTTTGCTTTTGAGTTCTGCAGGCAAGCGTTCGGCGGCGACGGCGACCAATGTTGGTGAGAGGTCGATGGCGACAACGTCGGCGCCGCGCTTTGCAGCTTCGACGGCAAGTGCTCCGGTGCCGCAGCCTGCATCGAGAATGCGGCAGCCGCGCAGGTCGGTTGGCAGATAGCTGAGCAGGGTGGCACGGGTTTCATCGCGGCCCGCGCGGACGGTGGCGCGGACTTTGCTGACGGGTGCATCAGAGGTGATGCGGGCCCAGGCGGCAGAGGCAGTGCGGTCGAAGTAGGTTTCGAGTTCGCCGCGGCGTTTGCTGTAGGTTGTTGCCATTATTCAAAGCCCAGGAAATCGAAGATGTCACGGTCCTTCATGGCCTTGGCATCCTGTGGTTCGGAACCCGCCCAGAGGCTGGCGGCAAGGCGCATATATTCTTTTTGCACGGCCAGAAGCTCCGGTGTTTCTTCCATTTCGAAGAGGGTTGATTTTTTGAGGCGCGAGCGACGGATAACATCGAGATCGGGGAAGTGGGCCATGCGCTTCAGGCCGACAGCATCGGCATAGCGGTCGATCTGGTCAGTATCTTTCGAACGGTTGGCGATGACACCGCCGACGCGCACGCCGTAGTTTTTGGATTTTGCAGTGATGGCGGCCACAATGCGGTTCATGGCGAAGATTGAATCGAAGTCATTGGCGGCTACGATGAGGCTGCGATCCGAATGTTGCAGCGGTGAGGCAAAGCCGCCGCAGACCACGTCGCCCAATACGTCGAAGATCACCACGTCGGTGTCTTCGAGGAGGTGATGTTCTTTCAGCAGTTTCACGGTTTGGCCGACGACGT
>CAXTLE010000285.1:0-4351 GCA_964244855.1 uncultured Aestuariivirga sp.
CAGCTGAAGACACCGTTATTGCCCGCGTAGTGAAACTTGTCGAAGAGGCCGCCGACGCAAAAGCCCCAACCGAACGCTTCATCCAGCAATTCGCCCGCTGGTACATGCCGGTGATTTGCCTCATTGCCATTGCTGTTGCAGTCGTCCCGCCCCTGCTCATGGGGCAAGACTGGAACACCTGGATTTACCGCGCACTTGCCCTGCTGCTCATCGGCTGCCCCTGCGCACTTGTAATTTCCACTCCCGCCGCCATCGCATCGGCACTCGCAGCTGGTGCCAAACGCGGCTTGCTGGTCAAAGGTGGTGGAGTTCTCGAAGCCATCGGCAAAGTGAAACATATCGCATTCGACAAGACAGGCACGCTCACCGAAGGCAAACCCAAAGTCACTGACGTGGAAGTCTTCGGCAAAACTGATGCAAAAGAATTGCTCCGCATCGCAGCCGCAGCAGAGTCTGGTTCATCACATCCATTGGCCACCGCCATCGTGGCTCACGCCCAAGCCCTCAAAATTAAATTCACCGCTGTCGAATCCCACGCCATTCCCGGCAAAGGCTTGCGCGCAACAGTCGAGGGTAAACTCGTTACAATCGGTGCCGCCGCCCGCCTTGATGTAAAAGACCAGGAAGTCCTCATCCGCGCTTCTGCCTTGGAAGCTGAAGGCAAAAGCGTGTCAGTGGTCTTGCTCGGCAACAAACCCATCGGGCTCATTGCACTTCGCGACGAACCTCGTCAGGATGCGATTGCAGGCATCAAATCCATTCAAGCGCTGGGCCTCGACACCGTCATGCTCACAGGCGACAATCGCGCCAACGCCGAAGCTGTGGGGAAAATTCTCGGCATGAAAGTCATGGCTGAACTATTGCCGGAAGATAAACTCGCCGTCATCAAACAACGCGCCCTCGACGGTGGCATCGCCAAGGTCGGTGACGGCATCAACGATGCACCCGCCCTCGCTGCTGCAACTGTCGGCATAGCCATGGGTTCTGGTACAGACGTCGCCATTGAAGCGGCTGACGCTGCCGTCATGAACAACCGCGTGTCAGACGTCGCCGCCCTCGTCAAACTCTCCCGCCAAACCATGTCAGTGATCAAACAAAACGTTGGCATCGCACTGGGTCTGAAAGCGGTATTCCTGATCACAACTGTGCTGGGCATGACTGGATTATGGCTTGCTATTTTGGCAGACACCGGTGCCACGGTATTGGTGACAATGAACGCACTTCGGCTATTGCGCGTAAAGTCTTAAAATAGGCAGATCACAGAGACTGCTGCTCCTGCCCCAGCGCCTCCGCCAGCGCCCGATACTGACAATCGAAGACCTTCAACAATGGTGGGCCAAACCCGTTCTCCGGACTGATCCGGGCATAGGTCGCAACAGTCTCAAATATTTCTGGCTGCAACTCCTCCAAACTGAGAAACAACTTTTCCCGCAGCGCTTCGGCCTCATGCTTTGAAAGTTCCCCCCGCAACACCCGCGCGCGGTTTTGCAAGTCCGACAGCATCAAATTCGAAATCCAATCGCGCAGCGCCAGCGGCGGATGTCCGCCCCATTCCCGCTCCATACAGCGTGAAGCAATGCCAGGCACAACAGTTGAAACATAGCTAGCTCGCTTGTCAGAAACCAACACAAGCTCCCGCAGAGACAAGGCATCTTCGGCCATCACCGGAACAGCATTGGCCACGACAGCTGATAAAACCCATAAATACAAAAAACGCATACACACCCCACCAAGGGCAATGTGACACAATCCGGTAAATGCTTTCAATGCCAGGGCAGCAGGCAATCAATCGGACCCATAATGGCCCCACCCCACAGTCGTCATTCCAGCCAAGCGTAGCCCTTGCGGAGCGCGAGCTGGAACCCCGCTTTCTTTCAACCGGCTGTTATTGGTGCCGCCAAAGCGGGTTTCCAAATCGCTTACTTCGCTTCGCGGTTGGAATGACGATATGTTAGGGCATGCTTCTACATGGACGAGTGCAGCGCTTGGCCACGGCCATAATCATATCCGCAATCGAAACAGACTTTCTTGCATGACCAAACATTCCCTTGAGAACGCTCACAGGGCGTTTCCGAACGGGCACAAAACTTTAGTAACCCGGCGCAGTCTCCTCAAACATAACCCTGTCCCCAGCGACAAGGCCAAGAGCCAACCGGATTTCCACGGGTATCGTGATGCGGCCCTTCGCAGTGATGGTTGCAATGTTCATCATGGTGATCCTGTGGCCAATTACTTCTCCTGCAACCCTGCCTTCCCAATATCAGCAATTTACCCGTCCTGCACAACGGAGTTGTTTGAGAAGGCACGTCTTGACAGCAGTTGAAATCAAGTTTCAATCATTGCTATTGGGGAGGAAAAATCATGAAAGCTTTGATGCAGGACTGGCCATTGCTGGTGCACCGCGTGTTGGACCATGCAGCGAATTGGCATGGCGAGCGCGAGATTATCTCCCGCAGCGTTGAAGGCCCCATCCACCGCCAAACCTACAAAGACACAAACCGGCGGGCCCGTGCGTTGGGAAGTGCTGCAAAAAAACAACTTGGCTTAAAGGAAGGCAGCATCATCGCCACCATGGCGTGGAACGGTTACCGCCACATGGAAATCTGGTACGGCATCATGAGCCTTGGTGCCGTGGTGCACACCCTGAACCCACGCCTCTTCGCCGATCAACTTACCTACATCATCAACCATGCCGAAGATGAATGGATTTTCACCGACCTCACCTTCGTGCCAATGTTCGAAAAGCTGCAAGCCAACCTGCCCCGCGTCAAAGGTTTCGTAGTTATGACGGACCGCGCCCACATGCCCGATACGTCGCTGATAAATGCCATGTGCTATGAAGAACTTCTTGAAAGCGGTGACGAAAGTTTTGTCTGGCCGGAGCTGGACGAAAACACCGCCTGCGGCTTGTGCTACACCAGTGGCACCACAGGCAACCCCAAGGGTGTGCTCTATTCGCACCGCTCCAACGTGTTGCATGGTCTGATGGCGACGACTGTGGATAGTTTGCAAGTCCGCTCCACCGACACCGTGCTGCCCATTGTCCCGATGTTCCACGCCAATACCTGGGGACTGGCCCATGCCTGCCCCATGGCAGGTGCCAACATGGTGATGCCCGGACCAAAACTGGATGGCGCATCTATCGCGGAATTGCTGATCACTGAAAAAGTAACCATGTCCGCCGCCGTGCCCACCATATGGTTCCTGCTGCTGCAATATCTCGAACAGAATCCACGCATCACCCTGCCCGATATGGAACGCTGCGCCATCGGCGGTTCAGCCTGCCCCGAAGCCCTGATGCGCGCCTTCAAGGACAAATATGATGTCAACGTTATCCACGCCTGGGGCATGACGGAAACCTCACCCCTCGCAACAGTCAACCATCCCAAAGGCTCAACCACCCACTACTCTGGTGAAGAACTCTGGAAACAACGCGTCAAACAAGGCCGACCTACATTCGGCGTCGAGATGAAGCTCACAGATGACAACAATTCCGCCATTGCAAACGACGGAAAACAATTTGGCCGTCTGAAAGTCAAAGGCCCATGGATCGCCAAAGGCTACTACAAAGGCGAGATGACCGACACCTTCGATGTCGAAGGCTGGTTCGACACAGGCGATGTGTCTACCATTGACGAACATGGTTACATGCACATCACTGACCGCTCCAAAGACGTGATCAAGTCCGGAGGCGAATGGATATCTTCCATCGAACTCGAAAACATTGCCATGGGCTGCGTCGGTGTGGCAGAAGCCGCCGCCATCGGCATGCCCCACCCCAAATGGGACGAACGCCCCCTGCTCGTCATCGTCAAGAAGCCCGGCGCAGAGGTGACGAAAGTACAAGTCATCGCGCACCTCACCGGAAAAATTGCCAAATGGTGGATGCCGGATGACATAGCCTTCGCCGAAGACATTCCCCACACCGCCACGGGCAAAATCTCAAAACTGCAATTGCGGGAGAGATTCAAAGACCATGTGATGCCGCCAAGCTGAATTAGCAGCATTGGACACACCGCAATGTTGCCCAAGCCCGCACGCCCAGTTTCCGAAGCCTGTTTTAATTGTAGTTACAATTAAATTGACATCCCTTATCCGCTGTTCTAGGGTGCACCTGTGAAAATCGAATACGACCCGAACAAAAGCCGTAAAAACGCTGATGAGCGGAATTTACCTTTTGATTTGGTCAGTAATTTTTCTTGGGAAACTGCGAGAACCAACCCGGATGACAGGTTTGTTTATCCAGAACCGAGGTTTTCGTCGTACGGATATATAGGCGACCGATTGTATTTCCTGTGTTTCACACCAATATCTGGTGGAATTAGAGTCATCAGTTTTCGCAAAGCGAACA
>CAXTLE010000286.1:0-4342 GCA_964244855.1 uncultured Aestuariivirga sp.
CAAAATGCGCCTTCACACGGCCCTTGAACAAAAGCCGTGTACCACCCGCTGTCACCTCAAGGCTATTAGCCTCAATCAAGGTGCCTTGCATGTCAACCTTGACGGGCGATTGTGAGGCGAGACTTTGATTTTGTGTATCAATGGCCGCCTTCTGCATGACCGCCTTGAATCTCGCACCCTCGCTGAACACTACATTGCCATTGAGTTCAAGCCCCTTGGTTTTGCGGTCGTAACGACCGGTATCGGAACTCACGTCAAGTTTTGATCCGCTCGGGCGTTCAAACACGCTGGTGACGGTTTGCATATGCACAATGTTTTCGAGGGTCTTGTCCTGTTCACCGGATTTTGCGTGAATTTCGAAGGGCAGGTTGTTTTTGTCGGTCCCCGCAATGGACGCGTTTTGCGACGTGATTTGTTCCGGCTTTGCGATTGTCTCTTCCGCCTTGATGTCTTGCGGCGCGGGCGGCGCCAATACGCCTGCCTGCCATATAAACAGTCCCATCAATCCGAGGGCGCCCAGCAGAGCAAGCAATCCCAAGCTGCGGGACAAGCCCTGTCGTGTTGTGGCGCGCCTTGCCGTTCCTGAAAGCTCAGTGGGCGAAGACATCTTCTTCACCCCAGCCGCCGAGGTCTAGCGCCACGCGGGTGGGCAGGAAGGCGAAGCTGGCGTGAGCCAGATGTGAACGGCCTTCACGCTCAAGCATCTGGTCGAGGCGGGCTTTCAGCTCATGCAGATAAAGTACATCGCCTGCTGCGTAGGTTTTCTGGGCGTCGGTGAGAATATGTGCGCCCCAGTCCGAACTCTGCTGTTGCTTGTTGGCGTCAATGCCCATCAGTTCACGCAGCAGGTCTTTGAGGCCATGACGGTCAGTATAGGTGCGCGCGATCTTCGAGGCGATCTTGGTGCAATACAGGGGAGCCGTATCAACGCCGAGGGAATGCTTCAGCACCGCCACATCAAAGCGGGCGAAATGTAAAATCTTGAGAACAGCAGGATCTTCGAGCACTGCCTTCAGTCGCGGCGCTTCCTTGGTCTTCGCATCAATCTGAATGACATGTGCATTGCCATCACCTGTCGAAATCTGAATAACACACAAGCGGTCCCGGCGTGGGTTCAACCCCATGGTTTCCGTATCAATGGCAATGGCAGGGCCTGGAATAAAATCGGCAGGCAAATCGCCACGGTAGAGTTTAATGGACATGGAACTGGGAAACCTTGGTTATGATACGCCACCCGCTTACAAGACTGGCGTGGCAGGTTCAAGGCTTGGGGGATTACCCCTTGTCGGCCACGATGGCGAGACTGAACACCCAAGATAGATGTTTGGGGCAAGGTCAGTTACATTCCGGGTGGTTTATTTACGCGTTGCGCTCAGAAATCTTGTTGTCTGTATCCAATCCCGCATTGACAAGCGAACCTGTCCCACAATCATATTCTATTTCATGTTCAATAAGATATGCGCGAATCTGGTCGTCTTCAGTAATTGTCTCGTCTTTGAGACGAATCGGGCGGTTCATTTTTTTTAAATAAGAAAACACCCAACCTGCGCGGTCCTTCTGGCCGATCTGCGTTGCCCGCCACATCAAGTAATTGATCATCCCCAGGTCCACCCCGGATCCTAGCCCAGGTAGTGTCGCAATATAGAGTTGCTCGCCGCGGTCAACACAAGCCCATACCGCGTTGTCAAACTTACTGAAGCTTTTGGAAACGTCTTCGACAGCACCTTCATCCAAACATAAAGCAATTTGACCCGAGGCAAGAAGTATTTGCAGAAAATCAACGATGTTCTTTCCTTGTTGCCTGGCTAGGTCTGTAAGCTCTGCGCCAGTTATGGCGCGCTGCCTCAACACCTCGTGGACGGGCGTGAACAATTTTGGCGACATATTGAAATTGCCGCGCGGTGTACGCACTTCGAGGGTCAGCTCTTCTGTTTTCCTTACCCGGGCAAAACGCAGAGGAGCTGCAATCTGTTCGAACTCCTCCAATGTGATGCGCCTGTTTCCCTTGACATAGATATCTTTGCGGAACGCGTTTCCGTGCCACATGTCCTTGAGGAACTCTGTATCATCAACACTCGAAAACCGATCGAGGAATGCAATGGCTTCCGGAGGCAGAACAAAATCAATCCGGTTCGACATAGGATCAACCTCACCTGCGAAGGTAAGTTTTGCCTGGGCCATACTGGCAGATACGTCGTGGAAAAATGTCGGTGACCAGCTGGCATTCAGGTATTCGTGCAATAAGTAAGGCGCTTTGTATTCGAGAAGACCCTCAAGGCGCACCTTGGCAATAGCGTGTTGCTGAAAATATCCGGCACCACTTTCAGCAAACTTTAAGGCGAATTCCACAGCTTCTACAATGCGCTTTTCCTGGCCAACCAAGGTCGATGTTCGTTCGGCCACGCGCAGCAATTCCCGCAAAGGAAAGTCATTGCGTCCAGTCATACAGTTGTAAGATACATAACAGATGCCGCCAGGTTTCAGCTTGCGCCGCATAAAGGCAAGGATGTGATCCTGCATTTCTTTTGAAACCCACGTCCATATGCCGTGCAAAACAATGACGTCGCAATCTGGAATATCAAGGCTGGAAAGATCTTCGAAACTTTCTTCGAAAAACTTCACATTCGCAATGCCTGCTGCGTCAGCGAATGCTCTTGCATTGGCGATCTGGTTGGGACTGTAGTCCAGGCCATAATAGCGGCCACCCGGATCGCGCGCAGCCATGAAGTTCAGGGTGAGCCCCTGACCGCAGCCCAGCTCACAATAAACAAGTTTCCTGTTATCTTTGCTGTTTCCGGAAAGTATGGACGCTGAAGGCTTAAAACCTTGCATGAGGCAAGTCAAAATCATCCGGTCTGGGTTGAGAAAATATTGAAATTCGTAATTATAGTCAACAGCGGCGTTGTAGCCGTTCGTCCAGTCAGTTGCAGACATTCAGGCTCGACTCCCCATAAGATTGCTTCAGTAACGTTGACTGTCTCGTAACATCTTTATAAACCAGTTTGGCAAATTCAAACTGATTTCTGTCATTGAGTGCTCTATTTTCGGGTGAACGACACACCACAGATTTAAATGGCGTGTCGCCCAAGTGATTGGTCTCTACGAAACATAAGTGAGACGAATTCAATCGGTGACTAATTTCTGCCGACCAATTGGTTCACAGTCCTTCGCATATAACTTATGCCGTCGACTTCAGATCGACATGGTAATGATTGCCCTCAACACCGACGCGTTTTACGAGCGGGGAATTTTGCAGCGCGGAAAGACTTACGTTTTTGCCAACGTCAATCGAGTCAGCCCTCATATGGTTTGATATGTAGACGCCCCTGGCCATTTGGGCCTCCAGCACGCGCGTCATTGCGGGTACGCCGCCGTTTCGCCAAGCCTGTTTTACTTCTGCTTCTGCGGCCTTGTTTGCATAACCTGGTGATGTACCATTGGCATAGTTGTTTGCCATTGCTTTGGCTTGGCGCTCAGCTGGGCGTCGACCACTTGTCACAATCATATCTTGGCCCGTTTTGTCCTTGATTTCCTTTGACAAAGCATTTGCTCGTCCGGTCACGCCATTTAGATCTAGGCCGCCATTGCTCTTGAAGTTTTGCTTTGCATTTCCATCTTCACGAACAGGAGATTTCGCATCTGATGCACCTGTGGATGATGTGCCCGTTGATTTTGTAGAACCCACAGAATCAGACTTACCCGCCGAACCTGATGTTGATGACTCGCTGCCTGAAGATCCGGCTTGTGAGCCCGATTTACCAGGTACGTTAAGTGTTTTTCCCGCGTAGATGAGATCAGGGTTCTTGATCTGCGGATTGAGCTTCAGCAACTCATTTACACTGGTTTTCAATTCTTCAGCAAGGCCCGACAGCGTGTCGCCTTGTTTGATTTGCCTTTGTGTCGTCGGCCTCGCAGGCGCATTACTGTCGGCAAGCTCAATGAGGCTTGCGAGAGCCTGGAGAAAATCCACCAGAGCAGCGGCTCGCTTTTCGGGCGTAGAAGATTTTTGAGCGATGCCCAGATCTTTATTCGAGCCATTCGAAATGATATTTCCGACCATGATTTTCTCCCGCGTGACGCAAATGTCTAAGTTATATGAAGTCTGAAATGCCGCTTTAAAGCCGTGCAAAGGCGATATTGTTTGACATTGACAAACTATCACCGGTTCCTGACAAGAACCTGACCGGACAGCAAAAGCCCGCAATGCAGGTTTTTCCCGACAGCTTCATGTCAGGTTTGTCTCCTAGGAGGGTTTCCAGCGCGACGGGGACATGCCCCTGTTTCAATTGGAAAGGAATAACCCCATGGCTCTCTCACCTGTAGTCAACCGAGATATAGCAAC